>JBNKNP010000462.1:0-1758 GCA_050293905.1 Desulfobacteraceae bacterium
TGTTTTCTTGAAATGGCTGATCTGCTGTTCAAGGGTTTTATTGACAATATCCGGGGTGGTAAACCGGTTTGCAACAGCGAGTTTTCCAAATTTAATGTCCAGATATTTATTTTTTAAATGTTCTTTTATGGAAAGCAGAAAATCAATCTCGTCCTGGGTTAATATTTTCAATCCCTTGAGGATATTGACCAAAGACAATGCCGCCGGATCGTTCAGGCCGGACTTGAGAACGCCTAAGACTTCCTTTTCCTGATCACCACTGATAAATTTGCATTTAACTGCCAGTGCAACCAGGTCACAATCTTCTTTGCTGATTTGCTTTTCTGAATTTTCATCATTCATGCAGTCAAATCTCTGCCAAATAGAATTTACAATATTTTCCGGTAAAAAATCGTTTCTTGAAATACAGACGTTCTAATGAGAATGATTCACTATATCATTTTAGCAGATAATATAGAATTTATTTTTATTCCTTTAAGCAGGAAAATATTCAATCGATCCGGCAGTCAGATGTACTGTTTTATTGTCCTTTAACCATTGGCATTCTCAATGAATTCCTGCTTGATTTCTCTTTCGTGGATTCCGATAAGGTAGAGCAGCCCGTCCAGTCCCACGCTTGAAATGGCATTTGCAGCCTTTTGCCGGACAATGGGTTTGGCATTAAAGGCCACGCCCAGCCCGGCAATACTGATCATGGGCAGGTCGTTGGCTCCGTCGCCTACGGCAATGGTCTGATCAAGGGAAATCTTCTCCTGTTCAGCAATCTGCCGAAGCAGGGAGGCTTTTTTCTCGCCGTCCACCACTTCGCCCACGACATTTCCGGTGACCACGCCGTCCTTGATATCCAGTTCATTGGCATACATATAGTCAAAGTTGAGCAGGTTTTTAAGATACTCACCGACAAATGTAAACCCGCCGGACAGTATCCCCAGTTTATATCCCAGGTCTTTAAGGGTTTTGGCTACAATTTCAGCACCTTCTGTCAGGGGCAGGGTTTTTGATATATTTTCCAGCTGGTCCTGTCTAAGACCTTTTAACAGGGCCACCCGGCGCTTGAAGCTTTCCTTGAAATCCATTTCCCCGCGCATGGCCGCTTCCGTGATCCGGTCCACCTGTTCTCCGACACCGGCCAGTTTAGCCAGTTCCACAATGACCTCGGCCTGGATCAGGGTGGAATCCATATCAAACACCACGACTTTCCTGTTTTTCCGGTAGATATTGTCCACATGAAATGAAATATCAATACCGGCATGCTGGGATATTTCCATGAATCTCTGGCGCATTTTTGTAATATCCAATGGTTTTCCGGAAACGGAGAACTGGACGCAGGCCCTTGGATTGATATGGGGCTGCTGCAAAGAAATCCGTCCGGTCAGCCTTGTAATCCCGTCGATATTCAGGTTGTTTTCCGCAATCACCGAGGCCACGGCTGAAATCTGCCGGGCGGTTACGCTCCGGCCGAGGATGGTGATAATCCGCCGTTCCCTGCCCTGGGCCAGGACCCATTTCTCATAATTGTCAGAATCAACCGGATTAATATCTATCTTCAGGCCCATATTGTGGCCTTCATAGAGCATTTCTTTAAAAATAGACGCAAAATCACCGGAATTGGGGATTTCACAAAGGATACCAAGGGAAATATAATCGTGGATAACGGCCTGGCCGATATCCAGGATATTGACCCCGAATTCTGCCAGAATGCCTGTAAATTTGGCATCAAGCCCTTTTCTGTCCTTGCCTGTGATATTGATCAAAACG
>JBNKNP010000463.1:0-15104 GCA_050293905.1 Desulfobacteraceae bacterium
GTCTGATGCCCCGGCCGCCAAGCCGGCAGGTGTGCCGGCCGCCGTGATTGATCAGCCGACGTATACGTTTGATCCTGTGCCGGAAGGAACCCATGTGGATCATGTGTTTGTGGTTAAAAATGCAGGCGATACCCTTTTGCATATCCTTGATGTCCGCCCCCCCTGAGGATGTGATAAAAAATCTATTGATTTAAAAGAAGTTCCCCCGGGCGGGGAAGCAAAAATAACACTGGGATTTAAAACTGATGGGTATGGCGGAAAGACCATGACCAAAAGGATACTGGTGAAAACAGATGATCCTGGAAAGAAAAAAATCAATCTGGTGGTCACGGGTAAAGTTGAACGCATTGTCACTGTCTCACCGGCAGCAGTCTACCTGAACGGAAAAGCAGGCGATGTGTTAAAGCAGACAATAGAAATCACACCGGCTCCAAAATATAATTTTTCTATTCTGGGCATGGAAATGAAGCCTGATTCGGGCGTTAAGGCCGTACTTGTTGCACCGGTTAAAAAAGAGGACCCCTGGCGGATAAATGTTGAAATGACTTCAAAAACTAAAGGAAATATTTTTGATATCCTTGTTTTGAAGACCGACAGTGTGCTCCAACCTAAAATCCGGATCCGTGTGTCCGCCTTATTTGAGAAAAATGAATAATCCGGGGACAGGCCCGGGTCCGCCGGAGGGCTTTTTCCAACCCAGGACCACCAAAGAAAGTTTGATATAAAAATTAAGATGGATATAAAAAAAATCAAAGCCGTTGTATTTGACTGTGACGGCGTCATGTTTGATACGGCCAGGGCCAATCGAAAATATTATAACGAGGTCCTGGCTGCATTCAATAAACCGCCGCTGAATCAGGAACAGTTTGTTAATGTTCACATGATGACGGTCAGCGGAGCCATTGCTTATCTTTTTTCAGACCTGGAAGATTTAAGTCAGGTGTATGCATGTCTGAAAGATATCGGTTATCATAAATTCATCCGGTATATGGAGATGGAAAAGGGACTTAAAACGCTTTTGACGGCCTTGAAAAAAAACGGATATATCCGGGGCATCGGCACCAACCGGACCAACACCATGGAAAAAGTGTTAAAGGACTTTCATCTGGAATCCTATTTTGAAGTGGTGGTAACGGCAGCACATGTAAAAAAACCCAAACCGGATCCGGAGCAATTGCAGCTTATCATGGATAAGCTTGATCTGAATTCCTCCCAGATCCTGTTCATTGGTGACTCTGATTATGACCGGCAGGCGGCTGCCCGGGCAGATGTCGGATTTATTGCTTTTAAGAACCCTGAACTTGCAGCGGATTATAACGTGGATTCAATGGAAGAAATTGCCGGGATTTTACAGATAAATTAATAAATTTCTTGACAAATCTATCAATCATCATTAAATCTTATGAGATTATTTTTACGGTTTAAAATACACAACAGGTGTTTGTGTAAATGCCTGTTAAAAAGCAAAACATAAACAAGGAGAATGAAGTATATGTCTAAATTAGTAGCCCCCCACGGTGGGAAAGGCCTGGTTATCTGTAAGCTGGAAGGCGCAGCACTTGATGCGGAAATTAAAAAAGCGGCAACGCTGAAAAAAATTGAGATTTCTTCCCAGGTGAAAGGTGATTTGATCATGCTGGGTATCGGTGGTTTCAGCCCGTTGAACGGTTTTATGACAAAAGCTGACTGGAAAGGCGTTTGCGCTGATTTCCTTCTGGCAGACGGTACCTTCTGGCCTGTTCCTGTCATGCTGGACGCATCCAAAGCAGATGCAGATGACATCAGCGTCGGTGATGAAATTGCCCTTGAAAGAAACGGCGAAATTTACGCGACAATGAAGATTGAAGAAAAATTTGAAATGACCGAAGATGAAAAAAAATGGGAATGTGAAAAAGTCTATAAAGGTCATGGTGAAGAATCTGAAGATGATGTATTCTGGAAAATTGCCATGGAAGATCATCCCGGCGTTCAGATGGTTATGGCCAGAAAAGAATTCTGTCTTGCAGGTCCTGTAAAAGTTCTTTCAGAAGGTGAATTCCCTGAAAAATTCAAAGGTGTCTATCTGACCCCGACAGAAACCCGTGCGATTTTTGATGAAAGAGGCTGGGCAAACGTTGCCTCCATGCAGTTGAGAAACCCGATGCATCGTTCCCATGAGCACCTGTGCAAGATTGCACTTGATGTCTGTGACGGCGTTCTGATCCATTCTCTGATCGGTAACCTGAAACCCGGTGACATCCCTGCAGAAGTCCGTATCGAATGTATTGATACACTGATCAAAGATTATTTTGTCCCCGATCATGTTGTTAACGGCGGCTATCCGCTTGACATGAGATATGCCGGTCCCCGTGAAGGCCTTCTCCATGCTACATTCCGTCAGAACTACGGTGTTAACAGAATGATCATCGGCCGTGACCATGCCGGTGTTGGTGATTTTTACACCCTGTTTGAAGCTCAGGAAATTTTTGACCAGATCCCGACTCCGTCAGAACCGGGTAAAGCACTTATTTGCGAACCCCTGAAAATTGACTGGACTTTCTACTGCCACAAATGTGACGGTATGGCTTCCATGAGAACCTGCCCGCATGGTAAAGATGACAGAGTTATCCTTTCCGGAACCAAACTGCGTCACGCGCTTTCCAACAATGAAGAAGTTGTTGATCACTTTGGCCGTGAGGAAGTTCTGGTTATCTTGAGAAAATACTATGCATCCTTGACTGAAAAAGTTGAAGTTAAACTTCAAAGTCATGCAGAAGGAAGTAAAATGTAATCTGTCTTTTTTATAAAAGGCTATTATCATTATCAGGATAATTCAAAGGGCCGCCTTCTTTCAGGAGGGCGGCCCTTTTTTTTTTGTGAAACCCGCTTTTTCTTGACAGGTTTGTTCAAGCCCGAGTATAACCTTTTTAAACATATTTTTTCCAGGAAATGCACGGCATAATTAGGAATTCTCATGGCTGATGATAATATTGAAAAAGATCTTGCTTCAAAAAAAGACTTGGGAAAAGTCGTCTTCTATCTGTTGAAAGAAAATTATCTGAACGAAGAAAGCATTAATTATGCAAAACGGATTCAAAAAAAGCTTTCCCCACCCAAATCGCTGCTTGAAGTCTTAAGAGAACTTGAATATATCGATGATAAGAAAATTACCGAGGCCATAAAAGCGAACCGGGATCAATTGAGAGTGGGAACGCTGCTGGTGGAATTGGGATATATCTCCAGGAAAGATCTTGATAGTGCGCTGGAACTTCAAAAAGAGGAAAAAACCAAAAGAAAAGTAGGTGATATCCTCATTGACCAGCGGATAATAGATGAAAAAAGCATGATTGAAATGTTATCCCTTCAAATGGGATTCCCTTTTCTGGAGCCTGAATTTCTTGACCTGGATCATGAACTGTTTCAACAGGTTCCCTATAAACTGTACATGCAGAATACATTCATTCCCATCCGCCATGAAGGAGAAAAAGTGCTGGTGGCTTTTTCCGATCCTCTTCATAAACCCACGGTAAAAACTGCCAAAAGATTTTTTAAAAAAGAGATCGAAGCAGCCATTGCAAAAAGAGATTCCATTGATTTTGCCATCCAGAAGATGATCAGGGAGGAGACAAAGGAAAAACGGCCGCTGACCATGGATGATGAATCCATTATCGGCATTGTAAATACCATTATCATAAAAGCCATTCAGGCAAAGGCAAGTGATATCCATGTTGAACCCCTGCATGACCGTTTCCGGGTGCGGTACAGAATTGACGGGATCATGCATCTGATAAAAGACTATTCAAGAGATCTGCTGCCATTGGTTACCAGCCGGATCAAAATATTGACGCAACTGGATATTGCTGAGAAAAGACGGCACCAGGGTGGACGGATTTCCTTTGAGTTTGGAGAGTACAATGTTGATTTGCGGGTGTCGACCTATGTGACTGTTCACGGGGAAAAGGTTGTCTTAAGAATAATTAATAAGATGGACAAGCTTCTGAAGGTGGAAGAGCTGGGCATGCCGCCGAGAATGCTTGAAAATTTTATTCAGAATTCTCTTCTTGCACCCAGTGGTGTAACCATTGTAACCGGACCCACAGGCTCTGGAAAAACATCCACGATTTACAGCTGCATTGATCATCTCAATACGCCTGAAACCAGCATTATCACTGCTGAAGATCCGGTGGAATATGTCATCGACGGTATCAGCCAATGTTCCATTAATGAAAAAGTGAACCTGACCTTTGAAGAAACCCTTCGTCACATTGTCCGCCAGGACCCTGATATCATCGTTATTGGTGAGATCCGGGATTTTTTTTCTGCTGATGTGGCTGTCCAGGCAGCACTCACCGGTCACCAGGTCCTGTCCACTTTTCATACCGAGGACTGTGTCGGTGCCATCATCCGATTAATGAACATGAAGGTTGAGCCTTTTTTAATCTCATCCACGATTAATTGTGTTGTGGCCCAGAGACTGCTGCGAAAGGTCTGCCCAAACTGCAAAAAAAAACATATCCCAAGTTCAAAAGAAACAAAATTGATCGGATATGTCGGTGGAGAATTATCCGGTGGTACTTTTGTAAAAGGCGAGGGTTGCGGGCATTGCAGACATACCGGTTACAACGGCAGGATTGCCGTGCATGAAATGCTCATACCGGATATCCATGTCAGGGATGCGGTGCTGAAAAATTCCACCAGTCATGAACTCAGGGAAATCAGCATACAGAGTGCCGGGCTGGTCACTCTTTTTGAAACCGGTATTTACAAAGCATCCAAAGGCATTACAACCCTTGATGAAGTGTTACGGTGTCTGCCGCGGCTGGTCCGGCCCAGACCGCTTACTGAAATAAAAAGACTGCTCGGAGGATAAGATTGGAAAATAACCGGTCATTTCTGGACATCATTGAAGACTATGTTGAATCAGACAAAGTCACACTGCCGCCGTTTGATAAAACCGCGCTCAGGATTCAGCAGGAAGTTCAGAAAAGTGATGCAAATATAAATAAAATTGAAAAATTGATCATTGCCGATCCTGCCATGGCAAGCCAGATTCTGAAGCTTGCAAATTCAGCCTTTTTTAAGGGGTTGTCCAAAGTAATGACGATCAAGGAGGCTATTGTCCGGCTGGGCTTGGATGAGATCACGCGAATGGTAATGATCTTATCCCAAAAGGAATTGTATGACACAAAAGATGTTTTTATAAAAAATTATCGCAACAAATTGTGGCGGCACGCCCTTATTTGTGCACTGGTCAGTCAATGGGTCGCAAAAGAAGCAGGGTTTGAGGAAATAACTCAGGAAGTCTTTTTTGCTTCATTAATGCATGATATCGGCAAACTTTTTTTGATTACAGTGATTGAAAAAATAAAAGCGGAAAATGAAGTTGCATTTATCCCTTCTACTGCCGTGATCAACGAAATCATAAAGAATCAGCATGCGGAACAGGGATACAGGCTGTTAAACAAGTGGAACCTTCCGGATAAATACTGCGAGGTGGCAAGAGATCATCATAACGAAAAATTCGACACGAAAAACGTCTCTCTGATCCTTCTGAGACTTGTTGATAAAACCTGCTCTAAAATGGGAGTGGCCATTGAAAAAAAAACCGATCCTGAAATATCTGTTACATCGGAAGCCAGCTTTTTAGGCTTTTCCGAAATCAAGCTGGCACAGCTTGAATTGCAGATTGAAGATTCCGTTAAACGGGTGAGTACGCACTATAAAATCGGCAGGGTCGGTAAATAATCTGGTTTTATTTAATTTTTAAGCTGTAATCCCTGGATTTGGATGAAAACATGCTTAAGGTCTGAATATGGCATGTTGACAAATAATTATCAGGTTTGTATCTCTACCAGGTATGTATGATTATAAGGAGGGGCCATGACCTATAAAGAATTGTTGAAGAATTACCGGTCAAAGAAAGTGTTTATTTACGGAAGAAGTGTGATCCAGATTGTTGATATGGAAACCTATGAAGATCAGGGCGTTAAAAAAACGAATTTTATTTATCATACCGACCGTAACCGAAGAGGCGTCATCACTGTCGAACACGAGGACGGTCCTGCAGACAAATTTCCTGTATAGAATATATTCTCCCGGCAGCCTGATATCCGGAGGCGGCCGGAATTTAATTAAAAACCCGGTCATGCCGGGTTTTACTAAGAGCATTTCTGGTTGAACCGGAATGATTCATTAAAAATATCTAAAAGTTTAACATTCTGTTTAGCCATCATTACACAGTTCCCGCTGATGGCATAAAAAAGAATGCTCAATCTTGTTTTGGATGAATCATTTCTGATCCGTTCAATCTGATTCTCGTTAAAATCATCCACCAGTTCACGCAGATAATGGAATTGCTCTACGGCATTCTGGCAGTCAACAATTTCTTTGTTTCTGAAAGCGGTCTCCACCTGGAAAATGATATTTAAAAATACTTTTTTAATTTCCATGAGTTCATCGATCTGGGCCGGCAAAAGACCTTTATGGCGGTTGCTGACGTGCATGCTGGAGCGGATGACCACATCCCTTAGACCGTCGGTGAATTTTTGCAGCCTTCTGATAATCTGGTAGTAGTTGTAAGACACCTTCTGCTCTTCTTTGGTCAGCAGACGCAATACTTTAAAGATGTTGGCAATGATGATATTTGTGCTGTTCTGGAAATGCCTGACCCGGTTTCTTTCATTGCGCAGCCGGTCAACATCTTCTTTAAACAACGCATCAAATGTTGTATCTAAAGATTCCCGGGTGCCTTTTAAAAGAAATGCCAGGTGATCAAACGTTTGTGAAACAGATTCCGTAAAGTTCTCAACCTGATGAAGGTTGTAAATGTTAATTTCTTCTCTGTCTTTTTCCTGATCTTTATGCTTTTGATGATTTTTCCAGATCATAAATCCTGCAAGAGCAAAGAGCAGGAAAAATCCAAAAATCTTCAGATAAAATAAAATATTGGCAAAAATAAATGCAACCATAAAGGCAATCAAGGCGGTCATAAACCAGCCGCCAATGACAGTTAATACACCGGTAACCCTGTAAACGGCACTTTCGCGCCCCCAGGCCTGATCGGAAAAACTGCTTCCCATGGCCACCATGAATGTAACATAGGTGGTGGACAGCGGAAGTTTTAAAGACGTGGCAAAGGAAACAACTGCACTGGCCACCATCAGATTGACAGAGGCCCTGACAAGGTCAAAGGACGGCTTTTCCGCCTGTGAAACAGAGGTTTCCGCTATGGGGGCCAGTCGTTGGGAAATGGTTTGGCGTATAGACTCGGGCGCGATATTTTTAATCATGCCGAACAGGGAATCGAACAGGTTGACAATTTTTCTGGATAACCAGACAGATTCAAATTTTTCAGTCCCTTCATCCTGCTGACCCAGACGGATTTCAGTTTCAGTAACTCCTCTGGCCTTTTTTGAAATCCAGAGTGTCAGTACCATGATGACCCCGGCAAGCAGCATAATGGACGTCTGGGACTGGACTTTTTTACTTAAGCCCGCCATGGTGACTGTCAATGGATCGGAAGCAGCCAGGGCGTTCTGGAGGCTGTTCAGGCCGGCCAGGGGAACCCCGATGAAATTGACAAGGTCATTGGCGGCAAACGCCATGGCCAGGGCAAATGTTCCCACAAGAACGATGGGTTTGAAAATATTCACCTTGAAAAAAGAGATCAGCACCTGGAAAACAACCGCTGAAACAATAAAGATAGCCGCCATAATGACAAAGGAATTATTTTTTATCCAGGTCACTGTGGCTGCATCCATAAAGGTGGCCCCTTTTGATCCCTTGACCAGGATGAAAAAAGTAATGGCGGTCATGGCAAGCCCGCCCCACAGCGCGCCGTATTTTTTAATCCGGGAGGCATAGTTAAACGTAAAAATAAGTCTTGTAATAAGCTGCATGACAGCCCCGGAAAAAAATGCAATCACAATGGACAACAGAATCCCGCCCACAATAGCCATTGCTTTGGCTGTATTGATATAATCCCACAAGGCCATGGTGTCGTCCGAGGCCCCGGTGATTTTAATGACAGACATGGCAACCGCAGCACCCAGCAGTTCAAAGACAATGGAAACCGTTGTTGAGGTTGGAAGTGCATGGGTATTAAACAGATCCAGTAAAAGCACATCAGTGATCATGACAGCCAGAAAGATGGTGAGCAATTCGGGCATGGTAAAGAACTGGGGATGAAAAATTCCTTTTCTTGCCACTTCCATCATACCGCCGGAAAAAGTCACTCCTGCAAGAATACCCAAACTTGCGATAATCATAATGATAAAAAATGGAGCAGCCTTGGAACCGATGGAAGAATTTAAAAAATTTACCGCATCATTGGCGACACCGACAATCAGATCAAAAACGGCAAACAACAGCAGTATGCCGACGATTACATAGCATAATTCAAGACCCATGGTCATCCCTTTTCAAGGCGTTGGACACACTGCACCCTTTTGGGAAAATGGCAGCGTGTGAGGTTAAAATGGTTCAGTTGATTTTAATAATAATCTAATAAAATTTTAATTTTTTATGCCTTTTTTAGACTGTCCGGACTTATTTTTCAAGCAACAGGCATACATTCTAACATAATTCTAACAATTGGGACACCGAAGCTTTACAATCAGATCATAAACCTGTTTTTTTTTAACCGGGTACTGATCTGAAATCTGCCTTGCAAGGGCGGCTGTACCGGGATCATCAGTGGATAACCGTTTTCTGATGACCGCTTCAAGCTCGTTTGCATCCAAGGATGCAGTTTCAAATGGGCAGCCCTGGATAAACAGGGAAATTTCACCTTTGACCTGTTCTTTTTGTTCAAGTGTTGCAAGGATGCCGGACAAGGATCCCCGGATAAATTCTTCGTGCATTTTTGTGATCTCTCGTGACAGGCAGGCCTGCCTGTCTCCAAACACCGGGATGATCCGGCGGATCAGTTTTTTTATTCGTTTTGGCGATTCATAGATAATCAGGGTGGGTGATTCGTCTTTTAATTTTTCCAGCACCTGTTTGAGCTGATGCTCTTTTTTCGGTAGAAATCCTGAAAATAAAAAAGAATCCGTGGGCAGGCCGGAGGCGCTTAAGCCGGCAATGGCCGCAGAGCATCCGGGGATGGGAACTACCCGTATGCCCGCTTGAGCTGCCGCTTTTACTATATTGTAGCCAGGATCGGAAATGCAGGGAGTTCCGGCATCACAAATCAGGGCGATCTGTTTTCCCTCCTGTAAGCGGGCCATCAAATAAGGCAATCTGGCTGTTTCATTGTGTTCATGGCAGGAAATCAGTTTTGTGCTGATGCCGTAATGGGACAACAGCTTTTTTGAATGCCGCGTATCTTCAGCCGCAATAATGTCTGCCTGTTTCAAAATATTAACAGCCCGAAACGTGATGTCTTCAAGATGACCGATAGGGGTTGCCACAACGAACAGGACGCCGCCGGCAGAAAGGGTATCTTGGGCAGCTGGTTCCATATTATTCGGCCTGAAATGCATGGGGGATCAATCGGATATCAAATAGATGATCTTTTTTGAATACTTCGATGACATCGAACCGGATTTTTGAATCAAATAAGTTGTTTTTTTTAAGATAAAGCGAGGCACCCATAAGGATCTTCTGCTGTTTTGAACGGGTGACGGCCTCCCTGGGAAGCCCTTTATTCAAAGTTTGACGGGTTTTTACTTCAACAAAACAGATGGTATCTTTTTTTTGGGCGATAATATCGATTTCAGCCTGCCGGGCCCGCCAGTTTGTTTCAAGGATATGGTATCCGTTTGCTTCAAGAAACGACAGGGCTGCCGCTTCTCCGTTCCGGCCTAAAATAATACGGTCATTGCCCATTGAGCACCTCTTTGACACCTTTGAAAGTCATGCGGTGAATCGGGCAGGGGCCGTGCTCGATAATGCTTTGTTTATGGGCTTTGGTGGGATATCCTTTGTGCCGGATAAAATCATACATAGGGTATGCTGCATGAAGATCGCACATGATGGCATCCCGGGTGACCTTTGCAACAATGGATGCTGCGGCAATGGAGATGCTTTTTGAATCTCCTTTGACAATGGCTGACTGGTCAATGACAGAATCAATGGTGAATTTACCGTCAATGAGCAGAAAATCAGGTTTGACCGCCAGAGCATTAACCGCCCGTTTCATGGACAGCAAAGAGGCCTGAAGGATGTTGATGGTATCAATTTCCAGGGGGTCTGCCATTCCGGTGGATACAGCTATGGCATGTTTTTTAATTAACGGAAAAAGTGCCAGCCGTTTTTTTTCAGACAGTTTTTTGGAGTCGTCAATACCGGCCAAAGGGCCCTGCAGTGATATATTATCCGGTAATACAACGGCCGCAGACACGACAGGACCGGCAAGGGGACCCCTGCCGGCCTCATCAACACCTGCAATGATTGTATAGCCTTTTGTTTTTGCCCTGTGTTCAAACTGCCACATCAGCATCCCCAGAAAAGGATATCAGGCAAACCGTTTTTCTTTAATCCTTGCGGCTTTACCCCTAAGGTTTCTTAAGTAATACAGCTTGGAGCGTCTCACCTTTCCTTTGGTAACCACTTCAATTTTGTCAATGATGGGGGAATAGAGTGGAAAGATTCTTTCAACACCAATGCCGCCTGAAATTTTTCTAACCGTAAACCGGGCGCTTGAAAAGCCTTTTGTTTTTTTAATGACAACGCCCTGGAATACCTGAATACGCTCTTTTTCACCTTCTCTGATTTTTACATGCACTTTTATGGTGTCTCCTGGATCAAAACCAGGAATATCAAGACGCATCTGTTCTTTTTCTAATTTGTCGATTATATTACTCATGTTTCCTCCCTAAGGTCTTTCCCTTTTGACAGATGAGAATGGAATCCTTATCTGTCATTGATAATCCGATCTAAATATATTGAAGCAGCCGATCTGACGGAAAGATGATTATATTGAGTTTTTCCGGATATCGGGTCCAGAATATAGTCACATCCGTCAATAATTTCTTCTGCCAGCCCCCATGCGGTTCCGAAAATCAGAACATGGGAAGCCTTGTTTTCAAGTTTCTGCCTTAAATCCTTTGTCGATATTGAACCGGTGTTATGTTTCGCACTGGTTGCTATGGTTACAACCGGTTCATTTCTATCCTCTTTTATCCTGGTAACCATCTGCTCAACGGTTTCAGTCACCCGGATCAGTTCCAGTGCTTTTTTCCTGTCCGGATTGAGCGTTCCGCCCACGCCGTTTATCCAGTGGTCAATCACCTGGTGTGCCAGTTCAGCCTGGTCTTCATAGGGCGTGACCACATAAAATCCTTTAACGCCGAAAGTAGCAGCGGCCCTTGCAATATCATGCATATCAATGGTTGTCAAAGCAGATCCGACCGGCAGCCCTTTTTTGTTGACCACTGGAAAGTGAATGAGTGCCACGTAAAGATTAATCTGTGCCAAGTGCTGCAAGCTCCCGGCACCATTGCCTGACCATTGATTTTTCCTCTTCATCCAGAATCGTTGTCTTCAGCAGATCCGGCCGTTTGAGAAATGTCCTTTTCAATGAAGACATCTTCCGCCACAGACGTATCTTTTCATGGTTCCCGGACAATAAAACGTCCGGCACCTTCAGCCCGTCAAATGTTTCCGGCCGTGTATACTGGGCATACTCAAGCCGATCACCGGAAAACGAATCCGACAGCGGGGAATTACAACTGCCCAGAACACCGGGAATCAGCCGGGTTACCGCGTCAATGACGGTCATTGCAGCAAGCTCTCCACCGGTCATGACATAATCTCCAATGGAGATTTCCTCATCCACCCACTGGGTGTATATCCGTTCATCCACACCTTCATACCTGCCGCAGATAAAAATCAGATCTGTCCCATCATCGGCCAGTTGTTCGGCTTTTCTTTGATCGAAACGCTTGCCCTGGGGGGTCATTGAAACCACTTTTGCCCCGGGGGCCTGATCTTTTGCTTTCAAAACAGCAGCTTTTAAAGGCTCCGGTTTCATAATCATCCCGCTTCCGCCACCATAGGGCCTGTCATCCACTGTATGGTGCCGGTCGGTTGAAAAATCCCTGATGTTGATGCAATCCCCTGTGATCAAACGTTTTTCAATACCGCGGGAAATCATGCCGTGGCCGAAAAAGGCGTCCACCATGTCAGGAAACAGGGTCAGGACAATGAATTTCATTCATAATCCTCGGGCAGCCGGGTTTTTAAAACCTTGTCATCCATGTCCACCTCCGTAACAAACTGCCGGTGCATGGGGACCAGCGTTTCTTTCTTACCGCCGTCACTGTCCGTCCGGGTCACCACCAGTACATCGTTGGCGCCGGTGGGGAAAATATCGGTTACTTTACCCAGATGTCCTTGGTGATCATCATGGACATCAAGGCCCAGCAAGTCCTGCCAGTACCAGGAATCTTCTTCCGGTTCAGGCAGCTGGTCCCGGCTGATCAGAATCTCACAACCCACAAGCGTTTGCGCAACATCCCGGTTGTCCACTCCCTCAAGCACGAGCAGCACCCCTTTTTTATACGCATTGGCCGAGCGGATTTTAAACTCCCGGTCCTGCTGCCCATCTGTTTGTAAAAGAACAATTCTTCCGGAACAAAACGTATCAACAGACTGGGCATATGACCATACTTTCAGGTTGCCGTTCAGTCCGTGAACTCCGGTTACCCTGCCTATGGTAAACGAAGCAGCTTGTTCCATGACTTATTCGATGATTTCAAGAACCGTACGTTTTTTAAGCTTGGTTGATGCGGCACTTAAAATGGTTCTCATGGCGCGAGCCGATCTCCCCTGTTTCCCAATCACCTTGCCCAGATCATCTTTTGCCACCTTGAGCTCTAAAACAGAGGTCTGGTCACCCACGACTTCGGATACCTGAACCTGGTCAGGCTCATCTACCAGTGCTTTTGCAATGTATTCTATCAGCTCTTTCATGACATCTCTCCTTCAAATCTAAATCACGGTTTGAGAATACCTTGGGTTTCTCAGGGCTGCCGTGGAACTAAAGCCTTAAGCAACGCCCTGTTTTTTCAATATGCTTTTCACCGTGTCCGATGGTTTTGCCCCTTCGTTCAGCCAGTATTGAATCCTGTCTGTTTTAAGGGTAATGGCAGCCGGGTCAACCATGGGATTGTAGGTGCCTAACAATTCAAGGAATTTCCCGTCGCGCGGGCTTTCAATGTCAGCAGCTACAATTCTGTAAAACGGTCTTTTCTTTGTGCCTTTCCGGGTCATTCTGATTTTTACGGCCATGTTCTTTTCTTTCTCCTTAAAATGGGAGCATGTTTTTTAACGAGCGCATGCCACCTTTATTAAATTTTTTAATCATTTTCATTGACTGGGAATAGCTTTTTAAAAGCTTGTTGACATCCTGAACCGTTGTCCCGCTTCCCTTGGCAATCCTTTTTTTCCGTGATCCCTTGATAATATTATGCAGGCGTCTTTCTTCGGGTGTCATCGAATTAATGATAGCCTCTATTTTAACAAATTCCCTGTCACTTATATTCAAGCCTTTGAGCTGTTTTTTGTTTATTCCGGGCAGCATCCCGAGAAGATCCTTTATGGATCCCATTTTCCGGACAGACTTCATCTGATTTTTAAAGTCTTCCAGGGTGAAGGCATTCTTTCTTAATTTTTTTTCAAGCGCTTTGGCTTCTTTCTGGTCAACGGATTCCTGTGCTTTTTCAATAAAGGAAAGCGTATCCCCCATACCTAAAATCCTGGACGCCATCCTGTCGGGATGAAATGCTTCCAGGGCCGTTGATTTTTCACCCACACCAATGAATTTCAACGGTTTTCCGGTTACGGCTTTAATGGAAAGTGCCGCACCGCCGCGTGCATCACCATCCATTTTGGTCAGGACAACACCATCCACATCCAGTGCCTTGTCAAAAGCGCCGGCAATGTTGACGGCATCCTGGCCGGTCATGGCATCGGCAACAAAAAGGATCTCTGACGGATTGATCCCTTTTTTGATGTCTTCCAGCTCTGCCATCAATTCTTCATCCAGATGAAGCCGCCCGGCAGTGTCTAAAAGCAGGGTGTCGCACCCCTGTTCCCTGGCTGCCACTTTTGCGTCCTGGCAGATTTTTAACGGCTTCATATCAGTTGTGGACGGGAATACCGGAACATCCAGCTGTTTCCCAATCTTTTTCAACTGATCAATAGCAGCAGGCCGGTATACATCCACGGGTACCAGAAACGGCTTTCTGCCCTGTTTGCGCAGGTAGTGTGCCAGTTTCCCGGCGGTTGTTGTTTTACCGGAACCCTGCAGCCCGATGAGCATCACAGAACCAATGGACTTTCCGTCAAGATTGAGACCCTGGTGTTCCGAGCCCATCATCCGGGTAAACTCATCATTTACAATTTTTATGACCTGCTGGCCCGGCGTAAGGCTCTGCATTACTTCCTGGCCCAGGGCCCGCTCTTTAATATCTGCAATGACAGATTTTGTAACCTTATAATTGACATCTGCCTCGAGCAGTGCCATTCTTACCTGTTTGAGACCATCTTCGATGTTCTTCTCATTCAGGGTGCCGTGACCTTTCAGCTTTTTAAAGACTGAATCGAGTCTGTCGCTCAAACTGTCAAACATAAAGAGACCAACCTTGCTAGTAACAAATCAAATCATTGAAATTAGTATAAAATCCATGATATGTCAAGGAAATATTAATTTTTAGCAGAACATATTCTATGGAAAACATACTTGATTTTACACGGGAAGATCTGGCTGTATGGCTTGATAACAAGGGTATTCGATCATTCAGGGCCGGGCAGATTTTCAAGTGGCTCTACTTGAAACAGGCAGATTCTTTTGATCAGATGACCGACCTTTCAAAGTCCATGCGTCCCCTTTTGGCCAATGCATTTTTCATTCCCCGGCTGGTGATAGCAGATCACCAGGTTTCAAAAGACTTCACGGAAAAATTTTTATTTAAACTGGATGACGGGGAATATATTGAATCGGTTCTGATTCCTGAAAAAGATCATTTTACCTTATGCGTATCCTCCCAGGTGGGGTGTGCCATGGGCTGCCGGTTCTGTCTGACGGCCCGGGGCGGTCTGGTCAGGAATCTTTCAACATCTGAGATGATTGCCCAGATCAGGGACAGCAGAAATTATCTGGTTCAAAAGGGAATTGACCC
>JBNKNP010000464.1:0-5295 GCA_050293905.1 Desulfobacteraceae bacterium
CACTAAAGGGGTAAAGGTGATTACCCATCCCATGGAAAGAAGCCTGCCCGATGCAAAAGTAACCGCTTATATCCCCGCAGCAATGGCGCTTCAAAAAGCAAAAGAAAAACAAGCCGTGGAAGCCATCTATGTCAATCAGAAAAACCAGGTACTGGAAGGAACCACAAGCAATCTGTTTGCAGTGATCAATGCTACCCTGACCACGCCGAAAGACGGCGTTCTCAAAGGCATTACCCGGCAGGCTGTGATAAAGCTTGCCAAAAGGGTCTGCCGGGTTATCGAACGACCTATAACAATAAACGATCTTCTGTCGGCAGATGAAATTTTTATTACAGGAACCAATAAAGCCGTTGTTCCAGTGGTTCAGGTTGATGACACCCGAATCGGCAGCGGCTTCCCGGGCAAAATAACACGTCAGATTATGAGCGATCTTGAACACTATTCAAAAGAATTCACATAGAACAGATCAGATAGGATACTTTTTTTGAAAATTCTTTAAAAGTAACATTTTTTAATTCCTGGACCAGGGCATTACTGATGTTGAACATGGCCCTGTATTTATCAAAGAAAGCGCAATTATCTGTCTGCCCGGCGTCAACACTGTCCCCGGAAAGGCCTAAGGTTTTCCCTATGATCTTAGTATCCCTGGTAATATAGGCCTCGTTAAGAAGATTCATCACTTCTTTGCTGACATGGATTTTCCGGGGGACACCGCTGCTTTCAAGTCTGGATGCATTATTCACGGCTTTGCCGATGGCTGTAACGATCTTTCTTTTCTGACTTCCCAAAGGTCCGATCATGGCCGGACCAATTTCCACACCTGCCCTGAAATCAATATTCACACCGGATTTATCAATCATTTCTTTTACCCGGGCATCTGGATCCAATTCGTGTTTTCCTTTTTTTAACTGCTCAATTTCATTCAGGATGCTGGCAATGGCCATGATCATGAGCATGCATCGTTCATCAAGCCCCATGAAATAGCTGTTTTTTTTATCATCAAATACTGAAGTGTTCTGTAAAAAAACGCAGTCGCCGATAAAATTATCCACCCGGCAGAAAAACCGGTTGGCATTGTCTGCGGCAATCTGAAAACACAGATTGAGAATATAAAGATAATCCCGGGGATTGAACGATTTTCGAATAATTGCCGACCCCACCATGTCCAGAAAAGCATAGACCCCGTCATTAATATTGACAGCCTCCATGTTCAACTGTCTTTCATTTACTGCGCCCACGGCTCTGAGGTAAGCTTTCTGGGCACTTAATTCAAGCTCTTTTTCTTCTAATTCCAGAGCGGTTTTTCTTAAGTTCTTTTCTTTTCGCCAGATGATTTTCGCGGCCTGCCGTCCCCTGGCCAGTCCGATATTGGCAAGCGAGGCCATTTCAATGGCCGATATCAGAATATCCAGTCTTTTTTTGAATACATCATTCCTGGTGAATCCCCCGGCATCTGCCTTCAAAAGCGTTGGATCAACCGTATTAAAAACAATAGCCCCATAATCCGGAATATAGGCGGAAATAAAATTTTCTGATCTGAACTGTTTCACAATGGCTGTATTAATTTTCAAATCCGGCATCATCCTGAAGCCCTTGCCATCGTATGCATGGACAGCAACCCTGGAAAAGGCCTCCTGAGAGCTATCCGCATTATATCTGGTATTTTCAATAATTATTATGTTCAAGCCGTTTCTATAAAAATTTTTATGCGTTCTCAGGACAAACGGAATAATCCCATCTTTATCCATTCTTTCCCCTACGTGGGATTCCCGATACAGCCGGACCGGCGACAACCCTTTCAGCCGCACAATGAATGTGCCAAAATATTTCAGGACCAGGCCATCCCATCCTCTGCCTCTGAATTTATGCATCACCCCCCTGTCCCATTGCTCAGGGGAAAGATACTTCAAACCGGTTTTGTCCGTGCCGAATAAAAGCCCGGCCTGCCTGGCCTGCATCAGTTCAAGACAGAAGGCTAACAGCAGATCAAGGGGGCTTGATTTAACAAAAACCTGCCGTTCAAATCTCTCTATGTCAGGCAATAAATTTTTCATGACCTGTGTAGGAGCTGTTAAACATTTTCAAATTACAAGGGTCTGCACCGGTTTTATAAAAAAGATTTTGGAACAGGGAAATTTCCTTTTGTTGAAAAGAGATTAAAGCTCCAATAAAAAAAATATGGAATATCCTGTAAATTTTCTTGGAGACGATATCAAGCAGCACGTCTTTATTTTTTTCCATGCGCGTGATCCAGTCATTGAGTGTGTGTATATAATGGGGTCTGAAATTCTCTGCATTCAGAAGTTCAAATCCGCTTGAATCTGCCAGATTGAGAAGTTCATGTTCATGCATGAGTTCTCCGCCGGGAAACATATATTTATCTAAAAACAAATTTTTATAACTTTTGTTGCATTTTTTGTTGCTTGTAATGGTATGCTGCATGAAAAGACCACCGGTTTTAAGACTGTTATGAACTATTTGATAAAAATTAAGCATGTTGTTATTTCCCACATGTTCCGACATCCCCACGCATGAAATCTTATCAAATTTCCGGCCGCCCAGATCCCTGTAATTCTGCAAATTTATCTGTATATTTTTTGAAAGCCCCTCACGTTCAATCCATTGCTCCGCATACTTTTTTTGTTCGGAACTCAAGGTAATCCCGGTCACACGGACACCATAATATTTTGCTGCATGAATGGCAAAATTTCCCCACCCGCAACCGATATCCAGAACATATTCTCCTCTTTTCAATCTGAGTTTCCGGCAGATGATATCCATTTTTTCTTTCTGGGCATTATCCAATGTCGCCTCATTATTTTCATAATACCCGCAGGTATATCCCATGGTTTTGCCCAGAATAAGCCGATAAAACCGGCTGGGGATATTATAATGGTATTCAATATTTTCCTTTTCTTTTTCAACTGGGTCACACAAGAAACCACTGAAAAAGCTGAATATGGTTCTACGTTGATTCTTACTGAGCAGTTTGTCACAAACCAGTTCATACAATTCTTTGATATTGCCGGATATGTCAAAATATCCTTTCACATATGCTTCGCCTATGTGAAAAGCATCCGGAGATACCAGTGCGTTGAAAAATTTTTTATCCCGGATAAAGATCCTGTGTTTGATCTCCTGCTGCGATGTTGCATACCGGCTTCCATTCACATCTACGATTTCAAGCGAAACCATTTCCTGATTCAGGATTTGAATAAATTGCTTTAAAAAAACCGATTCATTTTTGAACAAGAACGCCATGGTCCACCCCTGATGCAGGATTGAAATTGTAACCCTTTGATTAAATTCAAATTTGTGAAAAATTTGAATCCAGATACAATTCAAATTACGAAATTGGCCCCATTATATTCAATCTTTTGAAAAGATAAAGGGTTAAATTAAAAAACCATGATTTTTTTGACAATTTACGTCAGAGGGTCAGGCAAGCGCTTTGAGGATATTTCGGGTCTCCAGAAGCGCTTTTGAGATCTTATTCCTCTTTTTTGCCAGCTCAATGCGGACGCTTTCTTTTTTGACAAATTTGAATGGGGCAATGGAAGATAATGCTTCATGGAGTGCATCCAGAGATTTTTTACGATGTGTTTTTGAAAAGGTCAGGGTCAGTGTATTGGGAGTCAAATCCAATCGTTTGACACCGGCCTGGATGCTGTAAACCCGGAGCATGATTTTTACGAGCATATTTTCGGCCTGCCGGGGCAGTTTCCCATACCGGTCATTCAGCTCTTTTTTTATATCCGTGATGTCTGATATCTGTCTGATCTGGGACAAACGCCGGTATACGGTTAAGCGCTGCTCCACGGATTCTATGTAGTCATCCGGGAATCCGGACGACATGGCGGCATTAATTTCAGGTTCCAGCGGCTCAATGGTCTGTTCGCCTTTCAGATCATGAACAGCCTGATCAAGCAGTTTGAGAAACATGTCATAGCCCACGGCTGCTATATGACCGGACTGGGATGCGCCAAGGGCGGTTCCGGCTCCCCGGATCTGAAGATCTTTCATGGCGATCTGGAACCCGGACCCCAGATCTTTATATTCCATGAGCGCGGCCAGCCGTTTTTTGGCATCCTTGGTCAGCCGGCTTTCATCTGAAATGAACAGATAAGCATAACCCTGGTGATCACCCCTGCCGATCCGTCCCCGGAGCTGATAAATCTGGGCAAGGCCGAACCGTTCGGCTTTGTTGATGATCATGGTGTTGGCCGAGGGGATATCCAGGCCGGATTCAACAATGGTGGTGCAGACCAGAAGATCAATTTCACAATTGATGAATTTTAACATCACGGTTTCAAGTTCTGATTCGGAAAGTCTGC
Source organism: Desulfobacteraceae bacterium (assembly GCA_050293905.1). Lineage (GTDB taxonomy): Bacteria > Desulfobacterota > Desulfobacteria > Desulfobacterales > Desulfobacteraceae > Desulfobacula. Next base: position 4,335 of record JBNKNP010000464.1, read on the forward strand.
CGTGGGCCACACCGACCCTGGCTTCAGGAACCAGTTTTTCAATATTCCGGGCCATTTTGAATATGGTTTTAATATTATTGTGGATAAAAAATATCTGCCCCTTTCTGGACAGTTCTTTTCGTACCGCGTCTTTGACAATGCTCTCTTCATATTTTGAAATATAGGATACAATGGGCTGCCGGTCGGCAGGCGGTGTTGATATCACGCTGATATCTCTCATGCCGGTCAAAGACAGATGCAGGGTTCTGGGAATCGGGGTTGCTGTCAGGGCCAGGACATCAACTGAACTGCGCCGTTTTTTCAAACTTTCCTTGTGCTTGACCCCGAACCGCTGTTCTTCATCAATAACCAGGAGGCCCAGGGATTTAAAATCCACATCTTTTTGCAGCAGCCGGTGGGTGCCAATGGCAATGTCCACAATACCGGTACTGATTTTCTTTAAAATCTGTGTCTGTTCCTTTCGGGATCTGAAACGGGACAGGCATTCGATTTGTACCGGGTACTTAGAAAACCGTTCCCTGAAAGTGGACAGATGCTGTTCAGCCAGAATGGTGGTCGGAACGACAACCGCCACCTGCTTTCCATCATTAACCGCTTTAAAGGCCGCCCGGATCGCCACTTCTGTTTTGCCGTACCCCACATCTCCGCAGACCAGCCGGTCCATGGGAATGTTTGATTCCATATCCAGATGGACATCATCAATGGCCTTTAGCTGGTCCCGGGTTTCCTCGTAGGGAAATGCCGCTTCAAAATCATTGTAGTAGTTATCCGGCCTGCTGAATGCAAACCCTTTATTCACCTTGCGCTCTGCATAAAGGTTTAAAAGATCGGCTGCCATCTTTTCAACTTCCTCTTTGGCTTTTGCCTTTGATTTGCTCCAGGCTTTGGATCCGATCTTATCTAAAACCGGTGTATACCCGTCAACACCGATATATTTTCCAATCATTTCAATGCGATCGAC
>JBNKNP010000465.1:0-2377 GCA_050293905.1 Desulfobacteraceae bacterium
ATACGGACAACATCTTTAAAAATTCTTCTGCACGGTTTATTTTTTTTATTGTCAACATGTTACAGATTTTAAAAAGGTTTCCAATTCTTGGATCTTCCATTGCCGTCTCACTGTTTTGGGCTCTTTCAATTCGATCCAGAATTGCCGCTGTTTCAAGAAGATGCGATCTGGCTTCAAGATAATACATATCAATGAGTTCTTCAGCGGTCTTGGGCGGCATTAATCCTGTTTTTTTAGGGAGGGTCATATAATATTCTCTCACTTTTTATTTAAGGATAGTGATGTCAAGCATATTTATGGCTATTTTTAAAATACATTCACTCATCTATTTTCGATATCATAAGCTGCTTGATTCATCAAGAATTGAATGCACTCCACCTTGACGGAATATTTTTATACGGTTAATGCTCCGGCTGTGCCGGGGTGACCAGCCAGATACCGGCTTGAGTTTATTCCAGCGTCTTTTAGAAATGCCATTTATTTAAAAGTCCGGTGATGTTCAGGAGTTTGAAAAGCATTCTCCCGCTCACTTTATTTCCGCTTGATACCGGCCTGCTTTAAGACTGTCATCTCTCCTGCGAATTCGTCATATCCAATCTGCCTGATCCGGTCGATACCGGCGGACCTGTCGGTTCTGAAGATAAACCCGAAGATTCTGGACATAAACGTATTATACGTTTTGCAGTCTTTGACATTAGCAAAGTCTTTACAGTCTGCACACGATCCAATCTGTTTTTCAATGCAGCAGGTTCTGACGCCGCACCAGGACGCTTTTTCATTATCCGGACAGCCTCGGCATTTTTCTTTTAAAAATCTTGAACAGGCACCGCAGTAAAGCCCGCACATAGAGACCTTGTCCTTGTCTGTTTCAATGGATTTCATTGCTATTCTCCTATATTTGAGAAAAATTATGTTTCGCAGATTTCCAATTGTTTCCAATGGATCTGATAAAAATTTCAGAGCCGCCGTAATCGGGTTTTCCAACTTGCTTGTTTGATTCGACTTTTACCATTTTTTGCGCTGGATTGACCTTTACCCGCCTTTTTGCCTGATTTATACTTTTATTAACGCTGCCGCATATGGCAGGCAGATGATGGACTTAACGATATAACTTACAGGAAAAAATGAAAAAAATACATTTATTGATTGTTTTTCTTTTAATTGTTTCGGTGCCCGGCATTCTGAACCGGTCTCAATTAATATCGGATAAAACAGCTAAGCTGATGCCGGGGTCTGACCGGATGATGTATCCGTTCACACCGATAAAACTGCCGGCAATGCCGGGAAGCTGCATTGTCATTGACGGTGATTTTTTCTTTAAGCCCTGGCTGTCACCGGCAGATGGAGTCCACCTTTGATTTGTAAAGGAGTCTTACCATGCTGACAGATATGCATAACGCCCTTAAAAAAATAGGGTCCCTTACCATAACCACTCTTGATGAAAATACGCTTCACAGCCGGATTATCAGCATTTGCGGCAGCGATGATGAAGGGATTTATTTTCTTACCATGAATGTTAAACCCTTTTACCGGCAGCTAAAAAAGAACCCCCATGTGGCGTTGTGCGGCATTTATCCGTCCGGCTGTAAAACAGGAAAAAATGATGTGGGGCAGCCGTCATTCGCACCGGGATTCACGTTGCGGATAACAGGACAGGCCCGGGAAATTCCCGAAGATGAGGTCAGGGAAAAAGCAAAAGCCGGCAGCAAAATTCACACCTATTTTCTTGAGGATGCAGCGCGCTATCCGGCTATCCGTTTTTTCTGCATATTTAAAGGCAAAGGTGAAATTTTTGACTTTGATTTTGAACTGGAACACCGTGACCACAAGGTGCTGCGCACGCGTTTTGCCTTTGGCGGGGAAAGTTTTAATGCAGCCGGTGCCCGCATCCATCCGGAGCAATGCATTGCCTGCGGGGAATGCTTTAAGGCCTGCACATTCAAGGCAATTATTCCAGGGGAACCCTACACGGTGGACGGCTCCCGGTGCGATGAGTGCGGCAGTTGTTTCGAAGTCTGTCCCCAGGATGCCATTGCGCTTTCAAAAACAATCTAAACGCGTCTACCGGTTCCCCCACTTCGGCTGATCGTTTTTCAGATGGGTTATGGTGTCCGACACCGGCTTTATAATTCGCTGCCCGGAACTGCAGGTGGGGACGTCCGGCAGGGGGGCATCAGTCATGAAGATGTCATATTCGTTCCCGGATAAACATCAGGCCTTTAATCGCCTGGAATTCAGGTTTACGGATGATGACCCGGGCACTTGAAAATGCCTGCATGCAGATTTTACCCTTTGTATTGATCAAAAGTATTTCTCCGCTTGACAGGGATTTTTCCCGGGCTCTGGGCCATGTCACCCAGACCGTTCCGGACAGGCA
>JBNKNP010000466.1:0-8186 GCA_050293905.1 Desulfobacteraceae bacterium
GTCAAACCAGGGGAAATTTTTTCATACACAGCTTTATGATAGGCATTCAGCCAGTTTTTTTCCTCATGGGAAAGCATATCCGGATCAATCAGGTTACGTTCAAAATGGCAGAAGGTCATCTGTTCAAATTTTAAAAATTGCCCGAATTCATTTTCAAAAGCCGGCACAACCAGGATCATATTCTCATGGCGCATGCCATACCGGCCTTCTCTGTAAATCCCCGGTTCATTGGTCAGCAGCATACCCGCCTTTAATGCTTCATCCACCGGCATGGGACTTATCCGGGCAGGCCCCTCGTGGACACAAAGGAAAAATCCCACACCATGTCCGGTGCCGTGGCCGAAATCAAATCCCTGTTTCCATAAATACTGCCGGGCAAGGGTATCGATCTGAACCCCCCGGGTTCCCTTGGGAAAAAGGGCAGTGGCCACTGAAATATGGCCTTTGAGCACCAGGGTATAATCGTTCACCTGCTGCAGGGTCGGGTTTCCCCGGCATATGGTCCGTGTAATGTCTGTGGTGCCGGTCAGATAATTACCGCCTGAATCCGTCAAAAAAATATCCGTGTCCCCGATAACAGCATTGGTTTCAGGAGTGGCATTATAATGACAGATGGCGGAATGTTCCGCATAGGCCATTATCGGATCAAAGCTGTTATCTTTAAAATATAACTGCTGTTTTCGAAATTCAAATAATTGATCAGCCGCAGACATTTCAGTCAGCTGCTTACCGGCCGGTTGTTGTTCCAGCCAGTGCAGGAAACTGGTCATGGCAATTCCGTCTTTGACAGCCGTGGCTTTGATATGATTGATCTGTACCTGGTTTTTGATGGCCTTGAGGGCCGCGACCGGGCTTTGTTTTTCAATTCTTCGGCATGAGACAGGAATGGCTTTATCCAATCGGACACTGACAGAGTCCGGATCCAGCAGCACAGTCCTGTCCGGTGGTATTTTGGATAGTGCATTTTCAATATCACCATACCCGGATAAGGTTACCTGATCTCCGGCAAGGGCGTTTTTAACCTCATCATCCATTTTTTCAGGGTCAATGAACAAATCCAATTGTTCAGGGCCGATTAACAAAAAAGCAATATTTACAGGGTTGGTGTGAACATCACGGCCCCTTAAATTCAGTGTCCAGGCAATATCATCAAGAGAGACCACCAGGTGATAATCAGCTCCTGCGGCGGCCATTTTTCTCCTGATTCCATGAATCTTATCCGCCCTTTTTTCCCCGGCATAGTCAGCGGGAAACAAAAATGCTTTTGAACTAGGCAGGACAGGACGGCCTGTCCATAATTCTTTTATCAGATCCACTCCTGTATCAATGACTATGGCCTTGCTTTCAACCAGAGCCTTGAGCTTTTTAACCGCTGCCATGCTGAAAAGGCTTCCGTCCAGGCCAATGGTCTGCCCGGAATTTAGAGTTTCCAGCAGCCATTTCTCCGGTTTTGGCACATCCGGTTCACCCATTTTAAACAATACAAATTCAGATCCGTTGATCTGGGCCTGTGCCTGGATATAATACCTGAAATCCGTCCATAAAATGGCATGATCACAGGTGACAACAGCAGTCCCGGCTGATCCTGAAAATCCGGTGAGCCATTTTCTGGCCTGCCAGTGCTCTGCCACGTACTCGCTTTTGTGCGGGTCATCACTGGGGATAACAATGGCGTCAATCCGTCTGTCAATCATCAATTTTCGGATCTGTCTGATTTTGTCGTTGATTTTCATTGTGTGCCTCACCATTGATTTCTCACTTATTTGCCCATCATAGTTCAAATCGGTTTTGGAATCAAATGTCTTGTAATCTCATTGCTTTTTTGATAGCGGTTTGGGTATGATCCGGCTCCTGGGTTTTTTACAGAAAGAACTTTAAAGCCCAATACGGCGAAGATTCAATTGCCTGGGCAGTGAAGGATGCAAAGAAGTGGAAAAAGACAATTGAAAAGCGGATAACTCAAATAAGTAACCGGCGGCAGATCCTGTGAGCGGATAGGATTACGTTATACCCACTTGTTTTTTTACGCATGGTCTGGAATACTTATTCATAGCCGTTAAAGATATAAATTTTTTGCACAATGCTTTTTTTCATCAAAAAGGAGGTGTTCTGATGGGAAAAATGTCGTCTGAAAAAATAGTAAGAGATATCTTTGCTTCTGCAGATATAAACATTAACGGTACTCGTCCCTGGGATATTCACGTAAAGGACGGTCTGCTTTATGATCGACTGCTGGCCGGCGGATCTGTTGCTCTGGGCGAAAGCTATATGGATGAATGGTGGGAATGTGAAGCCCTGGATCTGTTTTTTGAGCGTATTTTTACTTATCAGGTGGACAGGCGGGCAAAAAAAACATTCAAAACCATCTGGCATTATATCAAAGCTTGTCTGTCATCTTCTCCCGGACAGTCCCGGGCATTTGAAATTGGCCGTCGCCACTATGATCTTGGTAATGATCTTTTTTCCATGATGCTTGATAAATGGATGAATTATTCCTGTGCCTATTGGAAAAAAGCACAGAATCTGAACGACGCTCAAGAGGCTAAGATGGATTTGATCTGTCGAAAACTGATGCTTGAACCTGGAATGCGGGTTCTGGATATCGGTTGTGGCTGGGGCGGCCTGGCCGCTTATATGGCAGAAAAATATGGTGTCCGGGTGTTGGGTATCACTGTTTCACGGGAACAGATGAAACTGGCCCGGCAGCGTTGTAAAGGTCTTCAGGTGTCTATTGCCCTGACAGACTTCAGGGATATGAACGGTCAATTTGATCGAATTGTTTCCGTGGGAATGTTCGAACATGTGGGCGAAAAATATTTCAGGACATTCATGAATGTTGTCCGGCGCTGTTTAAAACCACAAGGCCTTTTCCTGCTCCATACCATCGGCCGCAATCGTTCCGTGAAATGCTGCGACCCCTGGATTGAACGGTATATTTTTCCGAATTCCATGCTGCCGTCCAGCCGCCAGATTTCAGCAGCATCGGAAAAGTGTCTGATATTGGAAGACTGGCATAATTTTGGTCCGGATTACGATCTTACCCTCATGGCCTGGTATAAAAATTTTATAAAAAACTGGGACCAGATCAAGTCCAATTATGATCGTCGGTTTTTCCGTATGTGGACGTATTACCTGCGTTCTTGTGCAGGGTCTTTTAGGTCCAGGCGGAATCAATTGTGGCAGATTGTCTTTTCCCTGAACGGCCTGCGTCCGAAGTATGAAAGCTTCCGATGATTAGACAAACCGTTGCACGCCGACCAGGCCGCAGCCAAAAAACAGAAAGCAGATGATGAGCATGGAAATTCTGATTGCCTATATTCTTGCAACAATGCTGATTTTAATCATACCAGGTCCTACAATTATTCTGGTAATCAGCCAGGCAGTGGCGCATGGACGAAAATCAGTTGCGCCGCTTGTCGCTGGCGTTATTCTTGGTGATTTTACTGCAATGACGCTTTCTCTACTGGGGCTTGGTGCAATTATGGCCGCTTCTGCGGTTTTGTTTACACTGTTCAAATGGATTGGCGCGATTTATCTGCTCTATCTGGGGATCAAACTGTGGAAAACAAATCCGGAAAGCAGTTCGGTTCTTTTTAAACGCGCATTAATCGGAGCCGGTGTTTTTACAGCCGGGATGCATTCGTTTAAACCCGGATAACAATTCCCGGGTAAAGCGTTGCAGCAGCCTTGATTTTAAATTCCAGCAATGCCAGTAAAGTTTGACCCTTATTTTGTTCTCAGGGGCAAGGTCTATGATGTCGTTGTTTAAAAGCAGTTCCCAGCTCTGCTGTTCGGGCAGGACACCGTATCCCATTCCGTTTTTCAGCAGATGGATAAACATGACCGCAGAAGGGATATAATGCGTGGGCATACTTCTGGGAAAGCTGTCAAATATCTGCCCAAACAATTTTGTATTTAATGTATCATCCCGCGTAAAACAGATGGTCGGGGCCTTTGTAAGGCTGTTAATGGTCAATCCTTCAGGAAACCATTTGTCAGCGTAACCCGGGGAGCTGTACAGACCATAAATGATATCGCCGATATATTCTATTCTGCAGCCTTGAACAGCCGTTTCCCGCGTGCTGATACAGGCCAGGACATTCCCGTCCCGAAGAAACCGGTGGGTTCTGTCCTGGTCGTCAACAAAAAGATCCAGAACAACTTTTTCCCGCTTTAAAAAGGGTTGGACCGCATGAAAAAACCAGGTGTCCACCGTGTCTGCATTCACCCCCACAGGCAGAGTAGTAAATGTGCCGGCATCATCGGGTTCAAGGGAGCGCTTAAAATCATCTTCAAGGTGTTTGACCTGGTTGTAAAGCTTAAGAATTTTTTTCCCGGCCGGTGTGGGAGAAGGGGGTGTGGTCCTCAGCAGAAGAATCTGGCCGAATTGTTCTTCAAGCAGTTTAACCCGCTGTGAAATGGCAGACTGGGTAATATGGATTTTTTCGGCAGCCCGTTCAAATCCGCCTTCCTGGATGACTTTAGCATAGGCTTTGAGTAGTTTGTAGTCAAACATGGGAGTCTTTTTTAAATGATTATTAGAAATATTTATAAATCATAAAAAACTTTAATTTTACTTTTAATTCGTCCTACTATAATTTAGGGCAAAAAACAACCGCAATATTGAACCATTCCAGTGAAAGGATAAACAAAGGAAGCAACAAGTTATGACACGGTTACAGGCAAATATGGTGCTGATGCTCACCGCTTTGATCTGGGGCAGCACTTTTGTTGTCCAGCAGGTTTCCACGGGAAGCCTGGGCGCGGTTTCGTTTACATCGGCCCGGTTTTTTCTGGGAGCCCTGATTGTCCTTCCCTTTGCCGTGGTGCAGTATAAGCAGCGTAAAAAAGAGCGGCACCGTATCACCGTAAAGGATTGGGGCGGCATGATAGTCACGGGGCTGGCCCTGTTCAGCGGAGCAGTCCTCCAGCAGATCGGCGTTTTCCATACCAGTGTAGCCAATGCCGGCTTTCTGACCGCTTTATATGTTCCACTGGTGCCTGTCATTTCCTTTTTTGTTTTGAAAAAAAACATCCACTGGTCGGTCTGGCCGGCATCTGCCGGCTGTCTTGCCGGTACGTTTATCATGAGTGGGGCTCAAAATTTAACATTGAATGCAGGGGATGTATGGGTCATTACCAGTGCATTTTTCTGGGCCTTTCATGTGATCCTTGTGGGCACCATGGCCAGCCGGACCCAGGCACCGCTGGTGGTGGCGGTGGTCCAGTTTTTTACCTGCTCTGCTGCCGGGCTGATTGTCGGGTTTTTTGTCGAGCATCCGGGTGCGGCTGATTTTACCAGTGCCTGGTTTGGTATATTCTTTGCCGGATTTTTATCCGTTGGTGTTGCATTTACACTTCAGGTCGTGGCCCAGCGCTACACCGAAGCCGCAGACTCCGCCATTATTCTCAGTGCGGAAACCGTATTTGCGGCACTGGCCGGATTGATTTTTATCGGCGAACGGCTCAGCCCGATGCAGACCATGGGCGCTGCAATGATTTTATCCTGTATCCTGGCAGTGCAGCTGCTTCCCCTGTATACCCATAAACAAGCGCTACGAAAAAAGACAGATTTGGTTTAGTCCTTTCCTTTATATTCTCCTCATTATTGAATAGCTGTTGTCCTTGAAATTTACCTGTGGTATGTATTTTCTACTTGGGTAAACTTTGTTTCAGGAAAAAAACGATTATTTTTTTGTTCTTAAAAATGAAGGAGAAATCATGAAAAAACTAGCACTTTTTTTAGCCGTTGTTGTGACATTATTTGTGGCTCAGGCCGGCACTTCAAATGCTGGTGCTCTTGATGACATTCAAAAACGCGGTACCCTGCGTGTGGGGCTGGAACCCGGTTACATGCCCTTTGAGCTGACCAACCAGAAAGGCGAAATTATCGGCTTTGATGTGGACATGGTCAAAAGGATTGCCAAAGCCATGGGTGTTAAACTTGAACTGGTTTCCACTGCATGGGACGGGATTATCCCTGCCCTTCTCACCAATAAATTTGATATGATTGCATCGGGAATGTCACTGACTCAGGAAAGAAATATGACCATCAACTTTGCCGATCCCTATGTTACCATCGGGCAGACCATCCTGGTGAATAAAAAAAATGAGGGAAACGTTTTTTCCTATAAGGATTTGAATGATCCGGGCTTTACAGTCGGGTCAAAACTGGGAACTACAGGAGAGCAGGCAACAAAACGAATGATCCCGAAAGCAAAATATGTTTCATATGAAACCGAACAGGAAGGCGTTCTAGAAGTGGTGAACGGCAAAATAGATGCCTTCATTTATGACCTGCCCTTAAATGTGGTGGCCTACAGCCAGAAGGGGGCCGGTAAAATTTTTCATATTGATAAACCCTTTACTTCAGAACCCGTTGCATGGGCAATTCGCAAAGGCGATTACGATTTTATCAACTGGCTGAATAATTTTCTTCGCCAGGTCAGGATCGACGGCACCTATGATAAAATTTATCACAAATGGTTCCAGGATGATGCATGGATGAAAGAAATTCAATAATAAAGGGTGCTTTATTGTGAAGCTATCGGAAAACAGTCTGTTCTGGAAATTACTGCTGGCGGTCATCCTTATCGGGGTGGCTGCCGCAACCTATGGCGCGGTCATGAAGATTGACTATGTCTGGCGGTGGAACCGGGTCCCTCAATATTTTGCCTATAAAGGAGAAAATGTTCACAAAATTGCGTTTGACGGCCGGATAGAACAATTGACGTCAAAAGGGGATATGACCATTGTTCATCTGGTTTTAGAAACAGGCAGGCAAACCAGTGTTAAGGTTGCAACCTCGGGGCTCAAGGTCTCTGAAGGCGATGATCTTTTTGAAGGCGACACCATTGGCTTTACCTATGAATGGCGGCTTGGGCCTTTGATGAAAGGCCTGTGGACCACGATCTGGATTTCCGCCACAGCCAGTGTCTTTGCACTGGTGATAGGATTGTTTACCGGTCTTGCCCGGGTATCAAAAAATTATACCCTCAACGGCCTTGCCGCCGTGTATATCGAGTGCATCAGGGGAACACCGCTGCTGGTTCAGATTTTTATTGCCTATTTTTTTTTGGGAACGGTTTTTGACCTGAGCCGGAATGTCTGCGGCATCGGTGCGCTGGCCCTTTTTGCCGGTGCATACACGGCTGAGATTATCCGGTCGGGTATTCAGGCCATTCACAAAGGTCAGATGGAAGCGGCCCGTTCCCTTGGACTGTCCCTTCCCCAGGCCATGATTGATATTATCCTTCCCCAGGCGTTTAAGCGCATACTGCCGCCGCTTTCAGGCCAGTATATCAGCCTTGTAAAAGATTCTTCCCTGGTTTCGGTCATCGCGATAACAGATTTGACCAAATCGGGAAGGGAGATTATCACGTCTACCTTTGCCACCTTTGAAGTCTGGCTGGTTGTTGCTGCCATGTATCTTATTATCACCAGTGTTCTGTCACAATTGGTATTCTATTTGGAACGGAGGTTAGCCGTCAGTGATTAAAGCAAAAAATGTCAGTAAGATTTTTACGGGCCGGGGTGAAGAGGTCCGCGCTGTGGACGGCGTTTCCCTGGAGGTTAAAAAAGGAGAGGTGGTTGTGATTATCGGACCGTCAGGTTCGGGCAAGTCCACCTTTATCCGGTGTCTGAACATGCTTGAGATTTATAATGCCGGCCAGGTGTTCATTGACGGTGTGGATCTGAAAGGGCACAAGACCAACCTGAACAAAATGCGCGCTGAAGTGGGCATGGTTTTCCAGCATTTTAATCTGTTTCCCCATAAAACGGTTTTAGAAAACCTGACGCTTGCCCAGATGCGGGTTAGAAAACGGACCCAGGCAGAAGCAGAAAAGAAAGGACGGGCCCTGCTGAAAAAAGTGGGGATCGCGGAAAAGGAAAATGAATACCCCTCCCGGCTGTCCGGCGGGCAGCAGCAGCGGGTGGCCATTGCCAGGGCCCTGGCAATGGACCCGAAAATCATGCTTTTTGATGAACCCACATCTGCCCTTGATCCTGAAATGGTCGGCGAAGTTCTGGATGTTATGAAACAACTGGCAAGAGAAGGCATGACCATGATTGTCGTTACCCATGAGATGGGGTTTGCCCGGGAGGTGGCCGATCGGGTGATTTTCATGGATGAAGGAAAAGTGGTGGAAGTGGGTACGCCTGAGCACTTTTTCACTAATCCCCAG
>JBNKNP010000467.1:0-5696 GCA_050293905.1 Desulfobacteraceae bacterium
CATCAGTCTGCTCTTTGATCGGTTTTCCGATCTGCCTGGCCAAAAGAGCTTCATATTTACCGGACAGGGAGGCGGCATTGGAGTTCATTGAAAAGGTTTCAAGATTTTTCAGTTTCCTGAATCTTGCCTTATTAACGGTGATCGTTTTCGGGAATATAATTTTCCAGGTTGTGCCTAATCTTTCAATTGAACATACAACTATGTTAATACATAAAATAATGATCAGTCCAAAGAACCACCAGGCATGGTACATATCATCAAAATTAAAGACCTTGATCAGGTTATAAAATGCCTGGCCGTACTCTCTTAAATACTGTTGTTCGCTTCCGTTCTGGAGGATAATTGTCCCTATAATCGAGGAAACGGCCAGCAGCACCAGTGTGTAGACAGCCAGTTTTACCGAACTGAAAAATTGCCAGATCCGGTCAGGAATGGATTGTTTCTTTTTCAAAATACACTCGCTTGTTTTTATTGGTTACAAGGTACGGGGCCATGGTCTGTTCAAGTTTCAGTCTGCCGGCCTCAAACCTTTGTTTTGATTTATCGTCATCTACTTGCATTAATTCACCAAATTTCATGGTCACATTTGAAAACGGTTTGGGAACAATAAATTTATCCCATGAATTCATCTGCCAGACTCTTTTTGAAATAAAGTATACCGGCACAATCAATGCACCTGCTTTCTGGGCAATCCGTATGGAACCGGGTTTCACCTTTCCAAGCGGGCCCTGGGGACCGTCCACCAGGTTGATTCCAAACCGGTTGGGATTGGAAGATAGAAATGCAATCATTTCCTCCATGGCTTTTTTCCCCCCTTTGGAAGAAGATCCACGGCAGGTCTTTACACCTGAAAATTGCGCAATCAAAGCACCGATATCACCATCCCTGCTCTGGCTGATAATAATGGCGGCCTGATGTACAAAATATTTTCGGAAACATCGGACCATATAAAAAAACTGCTGGTGAAAGCAGCAGAGAAGAACAGGCGTTCCCGTGTTCACTTTGTTGAACCACTCTTTTTCATTTTCTATTTTGACTTTAATTGTCAGCAGATAGCCTCTGATAAAAAGATAAAAAAGAAAAACAACAAATTTTAAACGCGTTATTGTCTTAACAATTTTCTTCATTCACCTTGTTTTATTTGCCTGGTTTTCATTCAATGGGCTTTAATCGGTTTTCAAGTTCGAAAATCAGGCCGGACCTCCTATTGACAGAAACCGCGACCGCCTGTTTGATCACATCCAGCTGTCCTGTAATGACAACCCTTTTCTTTGCCCGTGTAACACCGGTATACAGCAACTGCCGTGTCAGAACAGGAGAAAGGTAATCTGGAATGACAATCAAGATGGTGTTGAACTCCGATCCCTGGCTTTTGTGAATCGTAATGGCAAATGCCGGATCATGTCTGGGAAGGTCTGCCGTACGATAGGTTCTTATCCGGTTGTCCTGATCTTTAAAATAAGCCCTTTCTCCTTGGTCTTCTTTAATTACAATGCCGGTATCTCCATTGAACAGCGCCTTTTTATAATCATTGACTTTTATCATGATCATCCGGCAAAAATGTGGCACAGATATACCAAAATTCCGTGTGGATCGCAAAACGTTTTCACAAAGATGATTAATTAATAATGTTCCGTATTCCCCAGAATTTTGGGCACATAAAATTTTAAAATCATCCAGAAGGCGCAACTGAGAGGGGATCGAATTTTCATTAATCAACGGCTCATAACTCTGTTTCGTATATAATTGTATTATGGTTTTAAAGTCTTTTTTTGAATGGTCTTCAAAAACTATATCAGAGTATTTCCGGTTTGTTAAAATTTGTTCAACCAGTTCAGCATTATTATCATTGATGGCCCTGGATAGACATTCAATCCCGGTTTTCCCTTTGGATCTGAAATTGTAATCAAGAAAAAAGAAGGATGAGGCAATGGATTTTGCCCGGCAGATATCGTTGAAAACCGATCCTGCCTGGATAGAAGACAGCTGGTGTCTGTCTCCAGTTATAATTACCCTGGCTGACAGGGGGACAGCTTCAAGCAGCCGTGTCATTAAAACGATATCAATCATGGATGCTTCATCAATGATCATCACATCCACAACCAGAGGATTGTTCCGGTTATGAAAAAACCCGGGTTTGTTTTTCAACGGCTTGAGCACGGAATGAATGGTTCTGCCCTGATCCATTTTTGAGGCGGCTTTCCCTGTCGGCGCCACACTGATGATTTTGGGTTCTTTTAATTGTTTGGCCAGGGCATAGGCAGTGATTGCCTGTTTTATGATAGTGGTGACATATGTTTTCCCTGTACCGGGACCGCCTGAAATAAAAGTTATCGGATTTGACAGGGCATGTTTTACCGCTTTTTGCTGTATCTTTGTATGCTCATTTTTTGTACTGAATCCGGATTCAAGGATTTTTTCGGCCTTCAATTCATTGAGTTTTTCCGGTTTTAACGACAATCTGCAGGATATATTTTGTGCAAGCCTGGATTGAAAATCAAAGTACCGGCTCAGATACAGCCGGTTTTCATTGTCCAGGACAATCGGTGTGTTAATGGTATTTGATACAAGAGAAGAAGAATTCAAACACCTTTTCCAATCTGATAGCGTTGGAGGTTTGACCGGAATATCAAAAAAACCGGATAAAAACTCGTTCCCGGATGCGGCCTGATTCAGGTCAAGGCAGATATGGCCCAGAGACAAGGCTTTGGAAACCAGAGCACAGGAAATAGTAACCAGTTCGTTTTTTTCATTAAAGGCCCTGGCCATGAAGGTTGCAAAATAATAATCCAATTCGGAAAACTGAGCCTGATCATATAGGGTTTTCAGTTTTAAATCGATCAATTTATTCATACCTGCCATGGCCTCTTGTTTTGCATGGAATGGGGTTCTGCCTTAGATCAGGCCGGATTTTTTAAGTCGATACATTAATGTCTTTCTGGGGATGCCCAATTGTCTGGATGCTTTTGATATATTCCATCTTCCGGTCATGGGATATTTCGTCCGCTCCAATGCCGCCATATACCGGGTGTAATCATCTTCCCGGGAGGTTTTAAAATTTTGTCCGGGAAACGGTTCACTGGTTTTAAAGGCTGCAGGTTTTTGAGAACCCGTTGGGTTGAGCAGATTCTGCAGCCAGGCCGGAAAATCATCCGGCTGAATGACATGATCATCACAAATTGCTACAGACGCAAAAATTGCCTGTTCAAGCTGCCTCACATTGCCGGGCCAGGAACATGCTTCCAGCATATTCACTGCATTATCAGACAGTTCAGGCGGCCGGGCCATGGCTTTTCCGGAGCCGTATTCAAGAAAAGCTTTATTTAAAAAATATGTCGATAACAATGGAATGTCATCTTTTCTTTCACGCAGCGGCGGCATTAGAATTTCAATGCCGCAAAGCCTGTAAAAGAGATCTTCTCTAAATTCACCTTTCTGAACCTTTTCCCATAGATTCTGATTCGTGGCGGCAACAATTCTGGCATTACAGTCAATTGAATCTTCCGAGCCCAATGGTGTGACTTTTTTTTCCTGGAGAACCCGTAAAATTTTGGCCTGGTTATTCAGGCTCATATCCCCGATTTCATCTAAAAACAGGGTACCTCCTGAAGCTGCCGCAAATTTACCTTTTCGGTTGTTAACTGCGCCGCTGAAGGCTCCTTTTACATGACCGAACAATTCACTTTCCAAAATCGTTTCTGCCAATGCTGAACAGTTCACCGCTAAAAAAGGACCGTCGGCCATATCACTGGACTCATGAAGTTTCAAGGCTGCCAGTTCCTTGCCCGTACCGGTCTCTCCGTGTATTAAGACCGGCATATGGGTTCTGCCGGCTTTATAACACAAGGTCAAAACCTCTTGTATGGCTCTGCTGATGCCAACAATAACCGTATTTTCCCGGGCTTTTATTGCCTTTTTTGATTTTGTATTTTTAGATTCAACTAAACCGGGTTGCGGATACGGAACCAATCGGCCGGCATTTTTCAAGGCGGCGCCATACAAAGTGCAGATTGCAGATAAATAATCCTGCCATTCCAAAGGGAAATGGCTGAGTGAAACCGGGTTTAAAATATTGACAACACCATACAAAAAGCCCTGGAAAATAACAGGTGCGGATATCATTGCACGGGTTCGAAAGTCGATGCGTTGATCAACCCGTCTGTCATGCTGAGGATCAACCCAGGCATTGGAAGCAACAGCCACGCGTCCGGACAACGCCGTAGCGCCGGTGATTCCTTCACCCACACCAAGAGAAACATCAGGTATCTGTTCCGGCATAACATTGGTACCATAAATTAAATGCAACTGACCTTTGGTATCAATCTGCCAGATGGATGCTTCTTTTGCAGACGCGGCATCCACAAGTGCCCGGCAAAAAGCAGTGTTGTAATTAAAGTCACCCGGAGTTGATCTGTGTTGTTGCTGAAAAAAATCAATGAGTTTCATAAAGCCGGTTTTTATTGTCATGCTCCCCCTGCAGCAATAATGGCCAAAAAAGGCCGAAAGTGGCCGAAATTACCCCTTTTTTATGCCAGTTATGGCCGGATTGGGCAATATTCTTTCTGCAAGTTGTAAAAAGGAAGTGGCTGTTTGTCAAGGAAACGATGAAAAATCAGAGAACCTGGGAAAAAATGAAAGCATGGCACAATCATTGCTCAATGCTCATGGTGAGGCAATCGATTTTAAAATCCGTCTGACTCAATGAAAAAGGAAAACAGCAATGAAAAAGAAAAAAAGCTGTACCACAAAACCGATTTTAACAATTGCCGTTTATGTCATCCTTATTGGACTTTTGGCAACCGGATGTATCATGAATTATAAAGATCCGGTGACCTTGGAACCATCTTCGAGCCCGGAAATCCATGAGGTTTATCTGCAAATTGTTAAAGCCATATAAAGGAGAATAACATGAACAATTTATTAGTGGATCGAAGAGATCAGGAATTTATTTTAAATGAGATGCTGGGTATTGACACTTTATTTGATACTTCTCTTTACGGACATCTTACCAAAAAAGCCATGGACATGAGCCTGGATGCTGCAGCCGAACTGGCGGAAAAAGAGTTTTATCCGACAATCATGGAAGCGGACAGCCAGGGTTGCCGTCTGGAAAACGGTAATGTCCATGGTCCTGAATGCTACAAGCGCCTTAAGGAACATTTTGACAAGGGAGATTGGAACAGCCTTGAAAATCTGCAGGAAAACGGTGGCCAGCAGTTTCCAATGTCAGCCTGGCTGGCGGTATCTGAAAGTTTCATGTCAAATCCTTCGTTCATGTGGGGAATGAACAAACCCTTTTCCGGGACGACTGTGATAGAAATGTTCGGATCATCTCAACAAAAAGAAAAATACTTAAAACAGCTGGTCTCCGGAAACTGGGGTTCGGCATTGGGCGTGAATGATGATGAATCCGGTTGTGATGCAAGCATGCAGACCGCCACAGCAGTTCAACAGCCGGACGGATCTTATCGTATCTCCGGTGTTAAAGGACATGTGACAAATGGAGATTCAGATCTTTTTGACAATATGATTCATATTGTCTTTGCCCGTATCGAAGGCGCTCCTCTGGACCAGACCTCCCTTTTTATTGTTCCTAAATACCTGCCCAATGAAGATGGTTCTCCGGGAGAGAAAAACGATATTATCATCTCCGGGCTGGAACAGAAAATGGGTTTGAAAGGGAGCCCGACCTGCCG
>JBNKNP010000468.1:0-4756 GCA_050293905.1 Desulfobacteraceae bacterium
TACGGACGGATACCGGGAAAAACAGGACCGCATCATATGATCATTGTGGATTCATGCGGCTGGCTGGAATGGTTTACCAACGGCAGGCTGGCCGACAATTATCAAACATATCTTGCCGACCGGGAGAATCTGCTGGTACCTGCAATCGTTGTTTATGAAGTGTATAAAATACTTAAACGGGAAGCCGGTGAAGAAAAAGCCCTGATGGCCACAGGTTATATGAAAAATGCTTTGGTGGTTCCGCTTGACGATACCATTGCCATTGCAGCCGCCGATATTGCATTACAAAATAAATTGGCAATGGCAGATGCCATTATTGTGGCGGTATCACAATTTTATAATTGTAAAATCGTTTCCTCTGATTCGGATTTGAAAAATTTTGATAATGTGGAATACATTCCTAAAAAAAAATAAAACACTGCAATTAATGAAAGAAGCTGCCAGGATCATGGTTTTATACCCGTCAATTATTGTTTCTATTCACAGGCATCTTTTAAAACAAGGTTGTCCCTGTGAATGACCTCATCATAATGTTTTGAACCCATGCACGCCTCAATTTGAGAGGTCCTCAATCCTTTGATCAATTCAATATCCGATGACCGGTAATTCACAAGCCCGGTACCAATAATTTCATTGTGTGTGGTTTTAAAAGAGACAGCCGCCCCTTCTTCAAAAACACCTTCCACACCCACCACACCAATGGGCAGCAGGCTTTTGCCGTTTTGTTTTACCGCCCGGACAGCACCATCATCAATAATGAGGCTCCCTTTCGGGGTAAGCGTATGCGCAATCCAGCATTTCCTGGATGCCAATTTTTTATTTCCGGCTGCAAAATAGGTTCCCCTGTTCTTTCCTTCAAGCAGATCCTTTAAAATATCCGGGCGGTCCCCCCTGGCAATAATCATGGGAATACCGGCAGAGGTGACTTTCTGGGCCGCCTTGATTTTACTGATCATACCGCCGGTACCCAGCGGACCTGCGATATGGCTGGCATATTCCTCGATTTTTTTTTCATACCGGCTGATTCTGGGAATCAGCTGCGCATCTGAATGGATCCTAGGATCTTTGTTATAAAGGCCGTCAATATCTGTCAGTAAAAATAAAAAATCAGCATCCGTCAAAAGGGTGATCATGGCTGCCAGGTTGTCATTATCGCCAAGTTTGATCTCTTTTACCATGACGGTATCATTTTCGTTGATGATGGGAACCACTTTCCAGTCAATCAGGGTATGCAGACAATTCCTGGCATTTAAATACCTGACGCGGTTATTTAAGTCTTCACCGGTCAGAAGGATCTGAGCCACCTTTTTGCCATACTTTGAAAAGGCTTTTTCATATGCATTCATCAACCCGCTCTGCCCGACCGAAGAAATGGCCTGGCGCAAAGGGATTTCATCAGGGCGTGCATTCATGCCCATTTTTCGCAGGCCTGCAGCCATTGCACCGGATGAGACCAGAATGACTTCCACCCCCTGATCCATCAGTTGGCTGATCTGGCTGGAAATGGAATTGATCACATCCAGGTTCAAACTGTTCTTTGCTGTAATCACATTGCTGCCCAGTTTCACAACAACGCGTTTTATATGATTTAATTGCTCTTTCGGCATGATATATCCTGTTCTATTGAAAAATCTTTGTCAAGAGGAGTATGTGTAAAAGGCTGGAAACACTTTAAGATGGGTGATCTCCATGTATATCTCTTTTTGTGATGGATAAGATCAAAACTAATTATTCGACCAGATAGTAACGGATCTGCCAGGATAAAGTCAACCCGGTTTCCTGATTTAATACCCTCCCTCATTCTAAAAATTATTCTTGACAAGGTAGTTGGAATATTTTAGTTTTTTATTACTTTTTTTAAAAATATGTTATATTAACATCACTTTTTAATAAATTTATTACCAAAAATATAAATATTTTTTAGTATTAGAGGGCGCATGAAATCGTTAAAAAGGCTTTACCGGATCGGCACAGGGCCGTCAAGCAGCCACACCATGGCCCCCAACCGTGCTGCGCATATTTTTATCGAAAGATATCCAGATGCAGCACACTACCGGGTAACGCTTTTTTCCAGCCTTGCCGCCACCGGCAAAGGCCACCTGACGGATAAGGCCATTGAAGAGGCCATGGCCCCCCGCTCTCTTGAAATTATCTGGAAAGCGGCAGAGAGCCTTCGCCTGCATCCCAACGGCATGCGGTTTGAGGCTTTCGGCCCTGACCGGAACCCCTTGGGCTCCTGGGAAGTATTCAGCGTCGGCGGCGGGGCGCTTGTGGACAAAGACACGCTGCAGTCATCCCATTCGGTGTATCCCATCACCTGCATGTCAGACATCCTGGATCATCTCAAAGCATCCGGAGGCTCATTCTGGGATTATGTTGAACATTGCGAGGGAGAAAGCATCTGGGACTTTCTTTCCACAGTCTGGGATACCATGAAAGCAGCGCTTAAAAGAGGCCTGGAAACCCAGGGTGTGCTGCCGGGCAACCTGGGCATATCCCGGAAAGCCGGCGGCATGCATACCCGGGTAAAAATGTTGAAACCCAACCTTCAGGGCATCGGGCTTCTGGCAGCATACGCCTATGCCGTGGCCGAAGAAAATGCATCAAAGGGCGTGATCGTTACAGCACCGACATGCGGTGCCTGCGGCGTGCTGCCTGCAGTTCTTTTTCACCTGTCCAAGATGATTCCCGCATCCCCCCCGCTGATTCTCAAGGCCCTTGCCACTGCCGGTCTGGTCGGGAATATCGTTAAATTCAATGCCAGCATCTCAGGTGCTGAAGTCGGCTGCCAGGGAGAGGTCGGAACCGCCTGCGCCATGGCTGCCGCAGCAGCTACCCAGCTTCTTGGCGGGTCTGCACCCCAGATCGAGTATGCCGCGGAAATGGCCTTGGAGCACCATCTGGGTCTGACCTGCGATCCGGTTGGCGGGCTGGTTCAGATTCCCTGCATCGAACGAAATGCCCATGCAGCCACGCGGGCGTTAAGCTGCGCCCATTTATCACTGTTGTCGGATGGTGTCCACAAGGTCAGTTTTGATGATGTGGCTGCTGTGATGAAAGAAACCGGGCAGGATCTGATCTCCGCATACAGAGAAACATCAGAAGGCGGGCTGGCAAAGGCTTATAAGAGAAAACACGTTTCAATGGTTGAATAAGCATTAAAAGGGGGGGAACAGCGATGGCGTCACTGGAAAAAACAGTCTTTAATGAAAAACACAGGGAACTGGGTGCGACCATGGTGGATTTCGGCGGGTGGGACATGCCGGTCCAATATCGGAAGGGTGTGGTTCAGGAGCATCTGGCGTGCCGGAAACACGCCGGGTTGTTTGATGTCTCCCACATGGGGCGTTTCATTGTCAGCGGCCGCGATGCCACAGTTTTTCTCCAGCATGTTCTGACCAACAATGCCGGTGCACTCGAGTTTAACGAAAGCCAATACACCATTATTCCGGACGAGCAGGGATATGCCATTGACGATGCCTACCTTTACCGGTTCTTCGAAGACGCTTTCCTGCTGGTGGTCAATGCATCCAACCGTGAAAAAGACTGGGCCCATTTTCAGAAGGAAGCCTTGCGGTTCACTGATCTTGCACTGGAAGACAGAACCTTTGATATGGCCATGCTCAGTCTCCAGGGGCCGGATTCCAAGGCCATCCTCAACAGCATCATCGAGTCAGGACACCTTCCCATCCCCCTGCGCAACAACCTGAGCCGCGTCACCATATCCGGCAGTAAAGTGCTTCTGGCCCGGACCGGATACACCGGCGACCCGCTGGGATTTGAACTTTTTATGGATCAGCCCGCAGCCCTTGACATATGGGACCTGCTTGTGGAGAAAGGCGCCGAACCCATCGGGCTTGGTGCCCGGGACACCCTGCGGCTGGAAGCGGGTCTGCCTTTGTACGGTCATGAATTCGGGAACGATCCCCAGGACAATCCCATTCCAATTTTTGCCTGCCCCCTGGCCAGATTTGCAGTCAGCTTTTCTTCGGCCAAAAAGGACTTTATCGGGCGTGCCCCGCTGCTGGACCAGTTCAACACCCTGAAACAGATCACCAACTTCAAGTATAACGATTTAAGCGCACTGCCGCGGATCATCATGCCGGTTGCCATATCCGGCAAAGGGATTGCAAGACAGGGGTATGAGGTGTTCAAGGATGGAAAACCAGTAGGGTTCATTACCTCGGGCACCATGGTGCCGTTCTGGAGCACAAAGGGTCAGGGCCTTGCGTCCACATTCTTAGAAGAAGACCAAAAACGGGCCATTGCCCTGGCATTACTGGATGCCGACATTGTTGAAGGAGACCGCCTGGAGGTCCACATCCGGAAAAAAATCGTCCAGGGTGTTGTGGTCCCCTATCACATGCGGGCAGAAGCACCGCCCCATGCACGGGCAATCCTCTGGGATCAGCTGGGCCGCGAAATCCAGCCTGAAGAACAGACAGAATCCCCTGCCCCGGCAGAGAATCTGATGTCCCAACTGTTGACAAAAGCCATTGACAACACGGTCTGGCGGCAATCCATGTGCATCAACCTGATCCCTTCCGAACAGACCGCATCCGCCTTTTCAAGGATGCTCTCAATCATGGATCCCTGCGGCAGATATGCGGAACACAAAAAAGTGAAAGCCTTTCAGGACCATGAGGTCTTTTATTACCAGGGTACGGACTTTATCCAGGAAGTCGAAGAACTGCTGGGACAGGAAATGCAGAATTTTTTTGGCTGCCAACAGGTGGAAAGCCGGGCGGTTTCAGGG
>JBNKNP010000469.1:0-15820 GCA_050293905.1 Desulfobacteraceae bacterium
GTCAAATGCCCGGACCTGAATCAAAAAGGCCGGGTCACATGCGGGTTTGAATATTTATATCTCGATTCAGAGAGCACTTCAATGCTTTCCATGTCCCCCAACCTGCTGAATAGCAGCAAAGGCGCCTTGTATGAAACACTCAAGCAGGTGTGCTTTGATTCTCCGGAAAACATTGGAAAAATATTTTATAATGATGAAATTCCCGTAACCGAAAAAGCTGACGGCCGAAAAGGCCACAGCAAGGGGGTTCTGGCATTTAACCCGGATGATGACAGTGCCTTTTGGCTCCTGCATTCAACACCGCGGTTTCCATTGACAAACCAGCCCTGTTTTCCGGAAGACGAGCACATTTACGGGCAGACCTTTTTATGCATTTCCTTAAAAGATGTCAAAACAGCAAGCATGATTGCCAGACAAATGTACCATCAGCAGGAACCTTTGATCTATGAATGCCATATCCCCAGGTCGGTTTCCAAAAATGACTGGTTGTCCCGGTTGTCCCGGGGAGTAAATGTGAATGAGAAGGATGAACCCTGTAACATTCCGTTTTCATCCAAAGATGGTCAGATGTTTCATTTAATCGCCAAAAACAGGCACTGGGGGAAAGACTTCTGGATAGACCTTGTGGGTCCTGAGCTGCATGTGGATTTGAACGTTGAATCCTGGCGCAGGGGAAAGCTGCCTGATACGGAAGACAGCGACAAAAAACATGATGTTGATGATGTACAGACCGTGAATCTAAGCGCCCTGGGCCTTGATTATAAATGGCATTATACCAGGGACCATTCCAAATGGGCGGTTTCACAGGAAAGCGACTGGGTCTGCATTGCAGATATTAATCGCCAGATATCACAGGAAAAACGCGGGGGCGGAGCCATTTGCTTCCAGAACAAATTATTGTGGAAAAGCTTGTCACAGATTGAAATTTTAAATTGAACCGGCTGTTATAAAAAGGAATCTCATGGAAGAATGGAATTGGGGGGCGGTTAAACCGCAGACCATATGGGCCGAACCGGATGATGACGGGAATACCGTATATCAGGCCATCATTAATGCACGTTCCACCGTTGCTATTTCGATTTATGAACTTGGCGGACCGGCGATTATGGATGCACTTAGGCAGGCTAAAAAAAAGGGCGTTGATATCCGGATCATGTTCAACGGCCAATTTTTTGCCGGATCGGATCCGAACAATTCCCGCTACAACCAGGTGTATGCTAATATAGATGAACTAACCGCGGCACCAGGCAGGGGATCTCTTGCTTTTCACTGGTCCTCAAACAACTACAGCATCACGCATCAGAAAACGATCATCATCGACGCGTTCAAAGAGAACAAGCCCCTGGCTGCCGGATCGCTTCCGGAAAACGCAAAAGCATTGGTGATGACGCTTAATTTATGTTCCTATGCCTGGGTAATCACCCAGGACAATAACAGGTTCCCGGTTGCCTGGGAATTCTGGGGGCCTCAAAACCCGGATATCGAGGTCAAAATCAGGGATTTCGGCGTTGTGCTGACAGACCCGGCCCTGGTAGCCCGTATTGCTGCCGTATTTGAATCGGATTTTACCTGTGCAACAACAGGCGTGATTCAAAATCTGAAAAATTCCCGGGACGGGCTGGTCTGGAGCAACGGTACAACCGGAATACCTCCTGCCGGTGCCGACAGCTATCCTGCATACGGCATTTATCCGCCATACCGCCCAAAAGAGCTCGATGGCGCCGTTGACCAGGGCAATGCACGAAGCGTTCATCTTGATATCATCCAAAGGGCCGGCCATACCCTGGACATTTATAACGAGGAGATGAATGACGATCAGATTGTTCAAGCCATCATTGATGCTGCCGGACGGGGCGTTACGGTCCGGGTTTTAATGACCGGCGGCCTGCAAAAGAAAAACGGGACGGATGAATACTACTATCAGTTTAACCGGAACTTTAAAAAACTTGCCCAGGCAGGCGTCAGAATACGGCTTTTCCCCGGAGGACCCCAATTTCTATACATTCATGCCAAAGTATTTCTGGCCGACGCCGGCCGATCCGGGGCCATGGCTTACATGGGATCCCAGAATATATCCGGCAATTCACTGGATTTTAACCGGGAACTGGGTGTGGTCCTGCGCGGTGAAAACGATACCCGGCTGATCCATCAGGTCTTTGAAACGGATTGGGAAACTCAGGAACTGATCAAATGGCCAGGGGGCGGCCAGTCGCCGGCTTTATATAGAACGCCTGATCAACTTCCAAGTTTTCATCAGGAGCCGTTTGAAACACAACCCATGCCTTGCGGACCGATAGCACCCAGAACAAAATAAACCTTAACATAATGTAAAAAACAGTATAAATTTATATTTTTATCAACCAGAAAGAAAAGGAAAAAGATGACACAAGACAATGAAAAATCGGGCCCTCCATCCGGTGTTTATCTTGAAATCAAGGAAGATGTCCGAAAAGTGCTTGCTTCCATCGCACCGTGCCGGGCACCCCAATGTCCGGTAGTGACCGGCAGCCCGTATTATCACAGTGAAGTCTACGATGGTCATCCGGTTGATGCCGCGGCCCTCAAGGTTCCCTGCATGCCTGTGATACCGACGTATGTCACCTGTGAAAACGTCATGATAATCGGTGAATACCCGACAGCCAAGTTATCTGCCCTTCCTGCACAAGACCAGTATTTCATGCCTGTGGCGGATATATATCAACCGCTTGAAGATACCCGTTATTTTGATGGATATGGTATCCGCAATGTGACTTCAGGAACCATATTTTCCAAGAGCTACCTTGATCCGGTTGGTTTGACGCATGAAGATCTTTGGATTACCAATATGGTCAAGTGCTTTTTGTTTAAGGAAGGATATGTTAACGCCTACAAGAAAGTGGGATGGTTTGATAAGGTGCCGGTTGAAAATACGTATGAATATATGAAAATTGCTGAAATCTGTATTGCACATGTCATGAAAGAGATTGAAGCATGCAAGCCCAAACTTATCATTACGCTGGGTAAAGACGTCTGTTTAATTATCCAGAATTCAGATAAGACAAAAGTTTACGACGAGCTGGTGGGAGTCCCGTTACTGGCAAATGAGCAAACAGAACCCGATGACGGCCGCCAGGGAATTTTTCTTGAAAATAATATTTTTCATATGGTGCACCCTGAAGGATTAATGTACTCCGAACCCGGCTCTTTTTGGTACAAAAAACACTGGGACGAAAGTATTCCCGCCTTGGGTAAATTCTTAGAGGATCTCGGATTGAAGAAATAAGGGAAAGGATCAATGAAAAAACGATATATGCATTTAACCGTCATTTACCTGTGTTGCCTGATTGTATTTATTGCCCCAGGCAGTGCTTTTGCCAAAGAGTTGAAAATAGCCTCTTCTACGGCAGTACCACCTTATATCATTGTTGATACCGACTCCGGAATCGAGTTGGATATTGTACGGGAAGTGTTGGGTTTGAAAGGATACACGGTTTCTTTTGAACACCTTCCTTTCCCCAGAGCGCTTGAGAAGATGAAAGCAGGCGAATTTGACGGTGCTTTGACCATTTCCGAGATCGCTAAACTGGAATTGGGCAATGTATTTTATTCCGACAGCCACATTACCTTTCAGAATGTCGCGATCTCTTTAAAATCAAGCCGGTTGAAGATTGACAAGATCTCAGACCTTTCAGATAAATCCATTGGTACCTTTCAATATGCACGGGAATATATCGGCCCTGAATTTGCAAAAATGGCGGATGATAATCCAGCTTACCGGGAGCTGCCCAATTCAAGCCAGATCGTGCCCATGCTTTTCCAAAAGCGTGTTGAGGCCATTGTTATGGAAATTAATATTTTCAAATATCAATTAAAACAGATAAAATTTATAGATACCAGCGCGCCGGTGGTCATTCATGAGATTTTTCCTAAGAATCCTTTTAAAGTCGTATTCTTAAATTCAAAAGTAAAGGCCGCTTTCAACCAGGGGCTGAAAGCGATTCGTGCCAACGGCCGGTATGAGGAAATTCTTAACAGATATATTCAATAGGACGGATGCATGTCACGGAATCATGTCAGGCTTCAAAACTCCCTTACAGCGCACTTGATAAAGGTCATCATTGGCTGCTACCTGCTTATTACCATCGTGATTACCGTGATGCAATTGTTTGCGGAACATTATCATGTGAAAAATACGGTTTTCCAGGAAATGCAAAAACTGGAAAAAACGTTTGGTCCCGGAATAGAAGACGCTCTTTGGATTAATAATTTCAAGGCATTACAGTCTGTTTTAACTGGAATGAACGAGCTTTCTATAGTCACAGGTGTAACTATTGAGAATGAATCCAATACCGTGGTTCAATCAATGGGAACCGTGATCGATAAAGATGGTAAAAAAGTGATCTGGAAGAGGGACGGCAAGCAGGACCAGGGTGAAAATCACAAAGACATGTTCACCAATCTGTATGTTCATGAATTCCCGCTTAACTATATTGATGCAAAAGGACAAGCGCAAAACATCGGGAAATGTACGATTTATTCGAGTTCGGAAGTTGTTTTGGACCGGATAGAGTACGGATTTTTATTAATCCTGATATCCACTGTTGTCAAAACCACCGCCCTTTGCCTTTTGTTTCTCTTTTTTGTTGTGAAGATTTTAGGCCGGCCGCTGGGAAAACTGGCCTCTGATATTGAGCAGGCTGATCTGGACAATCTGGAACAGGTCTCTATCAAAGTGGAAACCTCGGGCCAGAATGAGTTGAAAATCCTGGAAAAAACATTTAATAAAATGTTTCAAAAATTATCTGCAGCCAGTATAAAGCTGAACGACTACGCTGAAAAATACCGAAGCATTTTTGAAAATGCTGTGGAAGGCATATTCCAGGCCGATAACGACAAGCAAATCACCAGCGCAAATCCCGCTATGGCAAAAGTTTTAGGTTATGATTCGCCTGAAGAACTGATTGCATCTGACAAGTCTGTGTTCGAACATTGTTTTGTTAATCCGGAAGATGTTGAAACCCTGACCATGCTGCTGAAAGAGCAGGGACAGGTAACCGCATTTGAGGGGCTTGGTGTGCGCAGGGACGGCAGTCAATTCTGGGGTTCGCTATCCGTCCGGACAGTTTTTGATAAAAATGGCGGGATTTCCTTTTTTGAAGGTTCATTTATTGACGTAACCACCCGGAAGCAGAAAGAGAAAGCCGAGCGAAAACGTGAAGCCGCAGAATTGTCTGCAAAAGCCAAAAGCGATTTTTTAGCCAACATGAGTCATGAAATCCGGACACCGATGAATGCTATTATTGGTTTGTCTGGTTTGGCTCTAAAGACGGATTTGACTGAAAAGCAAAGAAATTATCTTGTAAAAATCGAAAGTTCAGGACAATCCCTGTTGGGCATTATTGACGATATCCTTGATTTTTCCAAAATTGAAGCCGGCAAATTGAGCATGGAATCCATTGATTTCAGCCTGAATATGGTTCTGGATACCGTTACTAATTTGTTAACGGTAAAAGCTGAAGAAAAGGGATTGGAACTCTTATTCAGTATTGACCGGCATGTTCCCCACGGTCTTGTGGGCGATCCCCTGCGTCTTGGGCAGATCCTGATCAATCTGACAACCAATGCAGTTAAATTTACCGAGACCGGACAGGTTATCGTTAAAATAAAAGTTGCGGATGACAATCACGCTTCTGCTGATTTCATAACGCTTCAGTTCGAGGTTCATGATACAGGTATCGGACTGACTCAAAATCAAATAGACAACCTGTTTCAGGCATTCAGCCAGGCCGACAGTGGTACGACACGTAAATACGGCGGTACCGGGCTGGGGCTTTCCATCAGCAAACGCCTGGTTGAAATGATGCAGGGCCGGATTTATGTGGAAAGTGAGTTCGGCAAAGGGAGCACCTTTATTTTTACGGCCAGGTTCGGTCTTCAACCTGAAAAAGAAAGACTTTTACCCGAATGTCCGGCTGATCTTCGCGGGATTCGGGTGCTGGTGGTGGATGACAATGAGGCTTCCCGGACAATACTGTGTGACCTGTTGCAATCTTTTGCATTTAAGGTTGATACCGCAGCTTCCGGAAAAGAAGCATTGAGTATATTGGAAAACACCCGCGAGGACAATTATTACGAATTGATCCTTATGGACTGGAAAATGCCCGGTCTGGACGGGATTGAGACCTCCAGGCGGATCAAGGGCAATTCCGGCCTTTCTCATATTCCCGCAATACTCATGGTGACTGCCTTTGGACGCGAAGAAGTAAAAAAACAGGCAGAATCCTGCGGCATAGACGCTTTTCTCATTAAACCGGTCAGTCCTTCACTGCTTTATGATTCCATTATGACTGTTTTTGGTAATGGAAGTGAATGTATTTTGCGTACCCAAAAACAAAAAACAAAAGATCCTGAATTATTGAAGCACATAAGAGGAGCACGTATTCTTCTTGTGGAAGATAATGAAATTAATCAGCAGGTGGCAACGGAACTGCTGGAGACAGAAGGGCTCATTGTTACCGTGGCCAATAACGGCCGCCAAGCCCTGGAACAAATTGATCAGACCGTTTCAAACCCTGCATATGACCTGGTGCTCATGGACCTGCAAATGCCTGTAATGGACGGATACACAGCCACGCGTAAGATCCGGGAATCCCTAAATTCCCCGATTCCGATCATTGCCGTAACCGCACATGCCATGGCCGGTGAAAGAGATAAATGTCTGGCTGCCGGAATGAATGATTATGTGTCCAAACCCATAGATCCTGATCAGCTTTTTTCAGTACTCGGCAAATGGATTCCTCCTAGAAATTCAGACGGAACCGCCTTGCCTCCCAAAGAAAAAGACGGTGGTCATGAGGACATCCATCTGCCTGAAGACCTGCCTGAATTTAATGTTGCCATGGGATTGAAGCGTTTAGCAGGAAATAAACGATTGTATCGCAGCCTGCTCCATAAGTTCAAAGACAGGTACAAAAACATAGGCCAGAAGATTAGAACTGCCTTTGAATCTTCCGATAAAACCTCTTGTTTGGAAACATTGCATACATTAAAAGGGCTGGCCGGGAATTTGGGGGCAGATCGGCTGGCAAAATCTGCTGCAACGCTTGAATCGTCCGTTAAAGCCAATGAATCGCAACATACAGGGAATTTGCTGGAAACGTTTACGGCTGATCTCAATGCTGCCATGGCGTCCATCCAAATTTTAGAGGAGGATGAAAATCAGGCAGAATCCCAAACAAGAGTCCAGACAGATTCTTTTAAGGCAATCGATAAGGGTCAAATTGAACCGTTATTAAAGGAATTCAAAGACAGCATGAAAAATGATATCACCGTTCCAATGGCTTGTATGGAAAAGCTCCAGCCCATGATGAATGGAACGGTGTTACAGGATGATTTCAATCAATTATGTGACTATTTCGAAGAATTTGAAGAAGAAAAAGCCATTGCATCGGCAGAAAATATACTTCAAAAATTGAAAAATGATTAAATTGAGCTGTCTTCAGTCAAGCGTTTCATCGTTCAAACGGGCTGCGGCGACTTTATTTCTTCCATTTTCTTTGGCTTGATACAGCATTTTATCGGCACACCGGGTCAGGGCTTGTGGTGATGCGTCTATTTCGTTGGGTTTTGCCGCGGAAACGCCTAAAGATACGGTGATATATTTTGCCGTTTGTGAATATTCATGGGGTATGTGCATGGATTCAACCGCATCTTTCAGGCGGTGTGCAACCGTTTGGGCACCCTTTAAATTTGTTTCCGGCAGTACCGCTACAAATTCTTCCCCGCCATAGCGTCCAAGAAAGTCGGCAGGGCGGGTCAGGGCTCCCTGCATTGCTTTGGCAACCTGTTTTAAACAGTCATCGCCCTGGGCATGCCCATAGTTGTCATTATATAATTTAAATTGATCAATATCGATTAAAATGAGTGCAAGATTCTCATGTTTTCGCTGCATCCGGCTCCACTCCGTCGCAAGCAGGCCGTCAAACTTGCGGCGGTTGTATATCTGGGTTAAACTGTCTATTGATGCCATTTTTTCCAGCATATCGCTTTTTTGCTTTAATTCAATATGCGTTTTTACTCTGGCCCTTACAACCACCGGGATAAATGGTTTGGTGATATAGTCCACCGCACCCAGATCAAATCCCCTGGCTTTATCCGCTGCCTCTGAAACGGCGGTAACAAAAATAATGGGGATGTCTTTTGTTTTTTCATCTGATTTCAGTTTCTTGCAAACCTCATAACCATCCATTCCAGGCATCATGATGTCCAGAATAATCAAGTCCAGATTCGTAAAGGACCGTGCTTTTTGTAATGCAGTTTCTCCATCTTTTGCCGGCACCAGCTCATACCTGCCTTTTAACGTGTTGATGAGCATATGAATATTTGTCGGCATATCATCAACAATGAGAATTTTAGGTTTTTTATATGATTGCTGCACCAAGGGCCTCTATATTTGTTTTTTGTATTGTTTAAAATAGAAGGTACTTTAATCCCGGCTAATTTTTAGAATGCCAGGGATAGTATATGTCTATGCATTCCGGACAGAGACCGTGGGTGAATTTGGCATCAAACCGCTTTTGGATATAAGCCTCTACCTGGTTCCAATAACCTTTGTCATCCCGGATTTTTTTACAGGAGGAGCAGATGGGAATTAATCCGCTCAGGGTTTGTACATCCTTAAGGGCATTCTGCAGTTCTTTAAGGGTGCGGTGGAGCTTGATATGGGTATTGACCCGGGCCTTTACGGTCATCGGATTAAACGGTTTGGGTACATAATCCACAGCACCCAGTTCAAAGGCTTTGGTGTCGTCCATTACTTCGGATACGGCAGTAATGAAAATTACCGGAATTTCTTTTGTCCTGGGATCGGATTTAAGCCTGGAGCACAGTTCATACCCGTCCATTTCAGGCATGACAATATCCAGCAGCGCCAGGTCCGGAAGAGGGTCATGGGCCACTTTTTCCAATACGGCTTTTCCGCTCTTCAGCGGTATCACTTGGTAGTCTTCCTTTAAAAGTTCAATGAGAATCTTCAGGTTTTCCGTGGCATCATCCACAATCATGACGATGGGTTTGTCTTCTATCTGATCTGACATGTACTCTCCAAATTCCGGATATAGCTCCCCGCTGGCGCAACCTTAGTGTTTGTACCAGCGGGGAGCTATTTTAGTCAAGATAAAAATAAATACCACCGATTTCTTGAAAAACCTCTCCTGTCCGTGTGCAAAAATCGTAACCTGAATGGTAGTTTTTGTAACTGCCGGATTTGATCCCCTTTTCCGGAAAAACAGAAAAACTTTTCAATAAAGCAGGTTACGCCCATGGCACACAGTTTGCTGTATTCACTCACGGTGGTCTTTGATGAAAAATAGAACAGAGGTGATTTAAAAAATGCGTACAGGTAGAATCCAAAGGGAGACAAGAGTATATTCAAGTGCTGAATTCCAGTTGAAAAATCCGGGAATTTTTATCCAGTTCAAGCTTCGGAGCCATGAATCAGAGCCCATGTTTGTGGTGATAAAAAAAGATTCAGCCGCGCTGGAGCGTATCAAATCCGGGAATATCATTCCCATGACCTATCATTTCCCAGATAGAACCATACCGGCTGAAAAACGGTATACCCGGATAAAATATATGGTAGACGGCAATACCATGGGATTTAAGGATCATGTCATGATCGCCCTGGAACTGGATCCTGCTGAAAATAATGTCAGTGCTGCCTGAACGGTTTTTCAGGTTGCAGGCCCTCGACCGGCATTGATGATGGGTGTATACGCTTACTACCCTTTTGAACCCAGCCGCAGCCCACCGTGGATAAAGAATACATCTCCGGCCAGGGCTTCGTTACGATAGATATCACCCACAAATGCGGCAACCTCTTCGGGTTCGACCAACCGGCCAATGGGCACCTGCCCGATGATTTTATCCAGGACCTTCCGGGACATGCCTTTCACCATGGGAGTGCCCACATATCCTGGTGCCACAGCCACACAACGGATCTTGTCGGCCAGTCCGCGCCTGAAAAATTCGGCTGTGACCACCTTGGGCATAACAGACATGGCAGCCTTGGTTGATGAGTAGTTGATCTGACCTGCGGTGCCCAGGGAACCGGTGGATGAAATCAGGCAGATCAAGCCTTTGCAATCGTTGTTGATCATACGTTCGGCGCATTCCCGGATCGTGAGAAACACGCCGGTTAAATTGATATCGATCACCATCCGGAACTGCTCCATGGACATCTTTCGGTTGACTTTTCCCGTCTCCCGGTCGGTGGACACCATCATGCCATCTTTGATGATGCCGGCAAAAGGCGCCACCAGATTGATCCGGCCGAATCTTTCGATGGCCGTGTCTGCCAGTCTGGCGCAGTCTTCTTCCCGGGTAACATTGCAGAGCACTGTGGCCACATCGCCTTGAAGTTCCTGTCCGGCTTTTTCCAGGGCATCCTCAACCACATCGCCGATGACAACTTTTCCCCCGTTTTGCAGCCAATATTTGGCCATCTCCAGGCCGATACCGCTCGCCCCTCCCGTAATTACGGCTACTGCATCCTTTATTTCCAGCATAGATTCCCCCTTGTTTAAAAATTTCCCCGGATCGGAGAACGGTCTAAATTTGTTCCAAAATTGTCGCCATGCCTTGCCCGCCGCCGATACAGATACTGGCCAGACCAAGATCGTGGCCCTGGCGGATCATTTCCCCCATCAATGTCAGGATGATCCGGGCACCGGTGCAGCCGATGGGATGACCAATGGAGATGCCGCTGCCCATAACGTTGGTTCTATCCGGACCGTAATCAAGTTCGCGCATGCAGGCGATGGCCTGGACGGCGAACGCTTCATTGAGTTCAAATAGGTCAATGTCCCACATGGATAATGAATGGTGGTATAACAACTTGCGCACTGCCGGTACTGGGCCCAGCCCCATGTAAGCCGGGTCCAGCCCGCTGGATGACCACGCTTTGATTTTCACCAGTGGTCTAAGCCCCATCCGGGTGGCTTTTTCTTCAGACATCAACAGCAGGACGGCGGCTGCGTCGTTGATCCCGGCGGCGTTTCCTGCGGTTACCGTACCATCCTTTTTAAAGGCAGGACGCAGTTGTCCCATCTTTTCCACGCTGGTTTCCATCGGGCGTTCATCCACATCGAACACGATGGATTCGCCGTTTCGCCCGGGAACGGATATGGGGGCGATTTCGTCCTTGAAACGCCCGTCTTCTATGGCCGCCAATGCGCGCTGGTGGCTGAGGGCGCCCAGTTCATCCTGTTCCAGCCGGCTGATGCCGAATTTTTCAGCTATATGTTCGGCTGTGATCCCCATATGATAGCCGAAGAAGCTTTCGAACAGACCGTCTGTCATCAAAAGATCTGCCATTTCGGTATTGCCCATTTTGGCCCCCCATCTGGCAGAAGACATGACATAGGGTATCAGGCTCATGTTCTCCATTCCGCCGGCCAGAATCACTTCAGCTTCGCCGCAGCAGATGGCCTGGGCGGCCAGGGTCACCGCTTTCATACCCGAGCCGCAAACCTTGTTGACCACATACGCGCCGGTTTCCTTGGCAATACCCGCACGGATCATGGCCTGTCGTGCCACGTTCTGGCCCTGCCCCGCACCCACAACATTGCCCATGATGACTTCGTCCACGGTTACCGGCTGCAAATCGTCGTCATAGTCATGGTACGACCGTTCCAGGTCGATCATGCCCTGCCCCGCAATGGCGGTTGCTTCAAATTTTCCGGTAAGTTCTCCGGCTTCCGGTCGAAGTCCGACTTTTTTCAAGGATGCTTTGAGTACAGCAGCACCAAGATCTGCGACGGGCACGGACTTTAAGCTCCCTCCAAAAGCGCCTACTGCCGTTCTGGCACCTGAAACGATCACCGCATTTTTCATTTTTCCCTCCTTAACAGCCTGGCGAGGGTTATGGTCGGCACATCAAAAAAACAGCTGCGGCCGGTGGCGGATCACCACACAGCAGCATCGTATAAGAATGAACCATAATTAATTTTTGATATAAATTTTATTTATAAAGAGCACAAAGAATTAAATGTCAGTATAGGTTTAAAAAAATATTTTGTCGAGGATTTTTTTAAAGGCTAAAATTTTTAGTTGCGTTAGCTCTGTATCGTTGCTATATTCATACCAATATACTGGAATGACGGTGACTTTAGGTTAATCGCCGGTGATGGCCCGCAATCTGCGAAACGGAAAATGAATGATGCGGATTGACTGCCCGGAAAAATTGTATATACAAAATTTGCTTCTACCAATCGAATTTGAATAATTGAAATGGATTACAAGTCGTTTTAAGGGGACAGGTACTATATTTTCCTTTTAAGAATGCCCTAAGCCGTCAAGCGATACTGATGGCGCCTTAATCGCTGTCTTAATGAAATTAAGCATAGGATGTTTGGAACGATGAAACAATATGATGGAAAGTATCAACAACCCGATGCGGGTGGTGGCGAATGGGAAAAAAACGGCCGGCATGTCAACCCCGTTTATAACAGGCGATATGAAACGCGCAAAAAATCAAATCTGCTGATTTATTACCAGAAAAAATATGAACGCACCTATCGTGAGGCCCGTATATCCAATATGAGTATTGGTGGAAGCTGCTTTGAAAGCAATCAATTATTTTATCAGGGCGAATATTGCTTTATAAAAACCAGTCATCCCCGGAATACGGTTGAGAAAGTTAAGGATTCTTTTGACGCTTATTGCGCCCAGGTCAAATGGTGCAGCCCAAAAGGGAGAGATCGAAGCTACAATGTCGGGGTAAAGCAAATAGATACGGCCAATGTCGTCCATATAAACGAATTGGAGATGTCGCGGCTCCCTTGCGAATTGTGCGGAGATTTTTCCTCGCATGAGATGGTGAGGACCGAGAAGCATTTGTATTTGTGCCTGAATTGTTTTGTCTCCTTGTCACAACTGAACGGTAAGGTCTTGAAATCAAACCTGACCCGGTTTATGGTGGGAAATGTCATTTAGCCCGGACCCCAATGATTAAAAAGATGTCCTGGTTTGATTCTGTTATAACCTCCGGCGGCAGTCTGCATCCCGCTGTGAATAGACAGGTGAAATGCAATTGAGACAAATGGCGGCTCAAGGGTTGAGGCTCAACCTTACCGTTCCTTACCAAAATGAATAGAATCTTTTATATCCTGAATAGTATTGATGTCGTGTTGATGAAAAGAATTAACATCTGAGATTCAAAGAGGTTTTTTATGGAGAACAATTCAATGGATTTTTCCGGAATGGAGTCCATGGTCGATACCTGGATGCAGTCTGTCAATTTCATGATGGGGACCATGACTAAGGCTTGGTCGACTTGTCAATCTCCTCAAATGTCGGAACAATTTGAACAATCCGGTTTAAAGTGGACCGGCATTTTGCCGGAAATAACGGCCAAATTTTCCCAGGCTGTGATCAACAGCCTTTCCGAATTGCAGGAAAAAATCGGCCAGAATGTAAACCGGTTCGGGGAATCCGTGGAGGCCTGCCGGTTTGAAAATATGGAAGAGCCTGTTTTTCAAATTTGGGGAGAAATATATGAAAAGGAATTTCAAAAATTTTTTCATATTCCCCAGTTCGGACTGGCCCGGGAATATCAGGAAAGACTCAATACCATGATGGACAAGTTTAATCTGTTCCAGGCCAACCATGCCGAATTTTTAAGAATGCTCTATCTGCCGTTTCAGCGTTCGGTCAGCGGCATGCAAGAAGAACTTTCACAATTAGCTGAAGCCGGCCGGTTGCCCGATGACGGCCATGAATATTACCGGATGTGGGTTAACATTCTTGAAGGACATTTTATGACCTTGTTTCAAACACCGGAATATGCCGAAGTATTGGCAAAAACCATCTCAACATTGGCTCAGTTTTCAGAAGCAAAAGATGCAGTTTTAGAAGATATGATCAAAGGATTTCCGATTGCCCTGCAATCGGAAATGGATGATCTGGCCCGGGAAGTCTATGAATTAAAAAGATCTGTCCGCAGGATGGAAAAAAAGAACAAGACCCAAAGTGTTGTAACGGGCAGCGCTAAAAAAACAGGGGGGACCCGATGAAACAATTCAAGGTGCCGCTTGATTCAATTCTGTCAAAAATGGCCGATGATGTTGAAAAAGCACGGACACGGGCACATAAGGCATCGGAAGTCCTGCTGGACCGTCTTGAAACCGAGTTGGCTCAAACCCCTTATGAAATTGTCTATAAGGAAGACCGCGTAAAGCTCAAATACTACAGGGCTGAAAACAAGATGGAATACCAAACACCTTTGCTTGTGGTGTATGCATTGATCAACCGGGAAACCATGCTGGAT
This sequence comes from Desulfobacteraceae bacterium, assembly GCA_050293905.1. GTDB lineage: Bacteria > Desulfobacterota > Desulfobacteria > Desulfobacterales > Desulfobacteraceae > Desulfobacula. The sequence continues at coordinate 14,306 of JBNKNP010000469.1, forward strand.
CTGCAGCCGGGGAGAAGTGTGGTGGAACGTTTCCTTGAGAAAGGAATTGATTTGTATATGATCGATTGGGGATATCCCACCCGAAAGGACCGTTTTTTAGGGTTTGATGATCATATAAACGGCTACATGGATAATATCGTTGATTTTATCTGCCGGAAAAATAAAGTGAAAAAAATTAATCTCATGGGGATCTGTATGGGGGGGACGTTTTGCGTTATTTATTCGGCACTGCATCCCAAAAAGGTTAAAAATCTTGTTACCACTGTGACACCGACCAATTTTGATACGGATAAGGGGCTGTTGCATACATGGATGAAACATATGGACGCGGACGCCATCATCGATAAATCCGGCAATTTCCCAGCTGATTTTATGAATTTTGGATTTCTTTTATTAAATCCGGCCCGGTTGATGATAGACAAATATGTCGGCCTTGCCGAAAATATGGATAATAAAGAATTTGTTGAAAATTTTATCCGCATGGAAAAATGGATATTCGACAGTCCGGACCTGCCGGGGGAAGTATTCAGGGAGTTTGTCAAAGAATGCTATCAGCAAAACAAGCTCATTGAAAGCAAATTGGAGGTCGGCGGACAACGGGTGGACTTAAAAAAGCTGACCATGCCGCTGCTTAATATTTATGGGAAATATGACCACCTGGTGCCGCCGGAAGCCTGTAATCTGCTGACTGAAAAAGTCGGCAGCAAGGATACGGAAGACATCTGTCTGAATACAGGACACATTGGTATTTATGTCAGTTCAAAATGCCAGGAGGCATTTGCGCCGAAAATTGCACGTTGGCTTAAACAAAGGGATAAAACACGGACAACCCCTGAACCTGCGGCCGGTCTCCGGTAACACCGGTGCGTACTTGAAAGCAGGAGAGTAAGCGTGTGTCGTGGTTCAACTTTCTTCTTTTTTGTTTTTAAACGGATCAGAGAAAAAATTCATGGAGCCCATGTTTTTCAGGGCTTTTTCTGTCAGCGTGGAAAAATCCATTCCCATTTCCATATATGCGTTAATCTGGTCATCCATCTGCTTTCTGAGCCCCAGGTAGTTTTCAATGGTCGTTTCTAGATATTTTTCGAAAAAATCATGTAGATGACTTTCCCCGTATTGAATGACCAGATGAAGCAAAGAAACCGGCAGAATGGCATTGTCTTCCTTGGCCTTATTCATAATAATCTGGGTCAGGACAAGAGCGGTGACATCCGCACCGGTGCTGACGTCAACGACTTCAATCCGGTTTCCTTTCCGGATAAGGTCCGAAACATCCTTCAATGTTATATAGCAGCGTTTTTGAGTATTGTACAATCGACGGTTCGGGTATTTTTTAATCGTTAATGTCTGGGGCACTGTCTCTTCCTTATCTTTATTTATTCTTGCTTCATTTATCAGATGAGAATCATGTTATATTGCAATAAAAAAGATGTCAATATTAATATTTATAGCCGACATGCTATTTATAACTAATTGAAAATATATTTTAAATTAAAATTATTAATTTTGCAGCCG
>JBNKNP010000470.1:0-4496 GCA_050293905.1 Desulfobacteraceae bacterium
GGGTTTCCAGGTTGCCTTTTTCAAAACTCTGGGCCGTCTTTGCCAATTCAATGACGGGGGAGGTAATGCTTTTGCCCAGCAGGCTTGCTGTCAGCCAGATCAGGATTAGTGAAGCAGAGGTGATCAGAAAGACAGCTCCCATCATCAACCGGTCCAGGGAATTAAATCTTTTTTTTGATTTTTCGTTTTCCCGATTTGCCATTGTCAGCATTTTGTTCGTAATCGTCTTCAAGGTAGCAGCCTGCAGCTTGAACTCCTTTATTTTGCGACCAAGGGTGACATCAATTTGAATTATATTATCACCAATTGTCATATACTGATCCAGACAGGCTAAAGCCTGCATTTTCTGATCTGCCGGGACATCCGCCAATGCCAGTTTATCCCTGAGCTTCACCGCCATGTTGAAAGATGACTGCATAATGGGACGCCGGCGTTTCAGTATATAATTTTCACCTAATGCCTGTGTTTTTAAAAATAATTTCAACAGGTCCGGACTATTGCTTTCTTTAATAATTTTTTTTAAAGATAAAAGACTTAAAACTAATTTTTTCTCCAGTCCTTTTTCCGGTGCCACCAGTTCAGCAACCAGTTCGGTTGATTCATTCAAGGTTTTGATGTGTCTTTGCTGGGCCATGAACAATAATTTCAGATTATTGCTGCTATCTTTCCAGATCTGTGTTCTTTTAAGAAGAGGCCGCAGTTCCGATGTAATGGCATCTGCCTGCAAGGCAAGATCAAGTGCGGGCCGGACATATTCTTTATATGCCTGTTCAAATCCCATGGCCGGATACTGAAGGAAAAAATTTTTTTCAATGCTGCGGGATTCTTCTAATTTCCAGTTTATCATCAATACCATTCGATTAACTTCCTGACTGTTCAGGATGCTGTCAGCAATTCGGTTTTGAAAAGAGTGCAGCAATGTATAACCGATGGAAAAGACAAGGACAATCATCATGACCAGCGATCCAAAAGCAATACTGAGCTTTCTGGTAATGCCGAGAGTTCTCCAGAACGATTGTATTTTTTTTATCATATGGTTTCCAAAATAAAGCCCGGGATGTCCTTTTTTAACTCTGCGCCTTTTTATTGATACTGATACACAATGTTTGAAGTAAATGCTTCCAGGCCGTCTGAAATATCATCGACCCGGATAATTGAATAGGTTCCTGCAAAAAAATCCCCAAACGGATCGCAGGAAAGGCGGCCTGTGATACCATCAAAATCAATGGTTCCATACAACGCATCCCGCAATGCCTGACGTCCGATATGCAGTGTCCCGTCCGGTTCTATTATTGCAGCTGATTTTATTGCCGAAAGCAGCAATTGAGTCGCATCATAGGCATATGGAAGGGAAAAATGAACGGGCTTCTTCCCGTATCTGACCAGGTAATCTTGAAAAAGCCTGTCATTTCTCTTGTTTGATATTTTTCCGACACTTGTAAGATAAAGCCCTAAACCGGATTCGCCGACAGCCTTAATAAACGTTCCCGAATTCGCCCCTCCGCTTCCGATCAGTTTGACATTTTCCAGACCGGCGATGTTTGTTTTTTGAGTGATAACCGCAATGGCTTCAGGCTCAAAAAGGGGAAAATAAATCAGTTCCGGACGGGCGTAAGCAAGTGCTTCCAGGGCCGGGCCCATATCCTTATCGCCTTTATTGATCTCAATCGATCCGACAATGGTGCCGCCCAGATGCTCAAATTTTCTCTCAAATTCTTTTGTGAGCTCAGTTGTGAACTGATCCCCGTCATTTATGACGGCGGCCCTTGTTATGCTTAATTTCTGAAAAGCAAACACCGCAGCCATCTGTGCCATCCTGATACCGTTATACATGGTTCGAAAATACCCGGGAAACCAGTTCTCTCCAGGTGTATTGTTGATTGACGTCAGAGAAGGGGCGCTGTTCGTGCCGGATATCATAACCATTCCCGCTTTTGAGATAATGGGTATGGCCGCGGTTGCAGATCCGGAGCAGTAGGTTCCGACGATACCGACAATACGGGGGTTTGTGGTCAGCATTAAGGCTGCATTAATTCCTGCTTCACTTGAGCATCCCGAGTCTTGGGCCCGAAGAATAACTCGGTGCCCCATCAAACGATTGTCATGGTCGCTTATCGCCATCTCCATGCCGTGAACCTGCATTACTCCCTGGGCCTCAAGCCCGCCGCTCAATACCATCATTGCACCGATTTCAATGGGGTCTTCCGGAGCAAGGGTGACACAGCCAAGCGTATCGTTACATAAAAAGTCCTTGGAATTCCGACACCCGGCAAAACAGACAGCCGTCACCATTATGAAAAATAAACATAGATGGAAGCGAAACATTCGCATATCCATACATTACCTTTTATTATTGCGGAATCAGAGGATGTCCTAAACTTAAATCCATTCATACCTGGTTATAAATCATGTCAGACCTTTTAATGGGCAGATTACATTAGATTTCAACACAATGCAAATCGAATCGGCAATTCACGGTAAAAGAATTAAAGGATTTAACATAACGTACATGTGATGGCCTGCATGTTTAGATTTGCCTTTTTCTCCGTCTGCGGTTACAATTCAGTGCGTTGAAAAGCAATTGCTATTTAAAACACAAATTCGCTGCAAACCAAAGGAAACGCTATGACCGCTCTTTTTTTTGAACCGGATCAATTTGTTACAACCATTGAAGTGGTACCGCCGGCAGATAATAACCCCAACCCGTTAATTAAAAAATTATCCGCCCTTGCCCACCTGGATTTTCAAGCGTTCAGCGTGGCATCCAATCCAGTGGCAAAGTCCAGGATGTCAGCCATGGTTTTTTCCCACCTGATCCGGAAACATTGCAAAAAAAAAGCCATTCTCCACTGTACCATCCGGGATCAAAACCGGCTGGGGCTCAGGAGTGAACTTTTGGGGGCAAAGGCCCTGGGCATTGATACAATGATTGCGGTCACCGGAGATCCATCCGCCCGAAATTCATCTGAACCCACAACAACGGTTGGCGATTTAAATGTTTTTGAATTGATTGCACTTGCCAAGGAATCAGGCCTGAACTCCGGCGCTGTTCTGGATTACCGTCCGGAAGTGAATGGACTGGATCATGAGGCCCGGCGTCTTGAAAGAAAGGTGTCCGCCGGTGCCCGGTTTGTGGTCACACAGCCTGTCTATGATGAAATAACAGCACAAAAAATTCATATGGCCACAAAGGACCTGAACGTCCCGGTCATTATGGGAATCCTGCCGCTGCTTTCGTTCCGGCATGCGGTATTTTTACACGATAAAGTGGCTGGGATCGCCGTTCCAAATGACCTTCAAAGGGAAATGAAAGCATCTGCCGATCCGGTCAAAACAGGCATGATCCAATCCCGGCAGATGCTGGAACTGGCAAAAAAAATGTTTTCAGGCGCCTGTGTGATGCCGCCGTTTGACCGGTTTGATATCCTGGAACAAATTTTATAAAAACCGGTCTGAGTGATCCTGGGCTGACTGAATAACCCTGAGCATTTCATTGATAAAAATTTTTTCTTCAATGGGTTTGACAATATAGGAATCCACGCCCAGGGCAATGGCCTTGTTCATTGTTTTCTGAATGCCTTCCACCGTCAGCATAATGAACGGGATGTCTTTTGTGGCCGGGTTCTGCTTGGTTTTTTCAAGAAAAGTCAATCCATCCATATTGGGCATGTTCAAATCAGAGATGATTAAATCAATGGATTCCTGCTGAATCATTGCCAGTGCCTTTCTCCCGTCTGAAGCTTCATAAAAATTGGAAAACTCATTGTTGAATAAAAATTTTTTAACCACCTTTCTCATGGAAAGGCTGTCATCAACAATCAAGATACCCATCATATAATCAATTTTTTTTCCCATTGCCGTTCCTTTAAATACTTTTAGCTTGTTTTATGTCAAACACGCCAAAGGCAAATCCCTGATTGTTTTTTGTGTCCTTTACATAGTGCTCAAGGGTTTTACGGATCACCTGAAACGCAATCTTGTCCCAGGGAATATTCTGCAATTCGTAAAGCTTAACGTCTGTGCTTTCCCTGGTGGGGCCGAATTGACCGGACAATAATCTGGCCCGGAACATCACGTAAATCTGATCCACGAAAGTAATATTGAACAACCGGTAGGGTTCAATGATTTCAACATCGGCCAGGGTCTCTTCGCGTGTTTCCCGGACAGCACCGTCCTGGACAGATTCCCCGTTTTCAAGGTAGCCTGCAGGAAGGGTCCATCGCCCCTTTCCAGGCTCAATATTTCTCCTGCACAATAAGATTTTACCATCCAGCTCAGGAATACATCCCACCACAACCTTGGGATTGCTGTAATGAACAAGACCGCAATTACCACATACTGCTCTGGTATGGTCATCGTCAGCAGGAGTCTTCAAATGGACAGGACTGCCGCAGGCCGTACAAAATTTTATATCCATAATATTTTTATACCATCTGCAAGTGTACACGATCAATGGGAAGTTTAATAGAGAGTGCTTTTATTATGGTTACTTTTAT
>JBNKNP010000471.1:0-2764 GCA_050293905.1 Desulfobacteraceae bacterium
GGGTTTGGGCCACAGGTAATCAACAAATCCGCTTCCATCTGCCTTGGTGACGTCAACCATGGCCTGGAACAGGTTCTGGCCTTTGCCCATGGCACAATTGTATTTCGGGTTGTCCAGGACGGTTCCGTCCAGGGTCGGGGCAATGGGATGCATAATCATTTTCGGATATGGCGTTCCGGTATCATTGATCCAAAGATAATCTTTCCCCCCGTCACCATACCGCAACTCCTTGATACACGCCTGGGCCTTTTCCATGGCCTCTTCTCTGGTCATCACTCCCTGGGCTGCCTGGGCCTCAAATTTTGCCAGTATGCCGCCGGCCAGATCAACCACATTTTTAAGGCTGGCCCGTCGTTCATTCATGACATTTTTTTCAACAATGGGAATGATAAACAGGGCAACGGCGATTACCAGCAGAACAATGGTAACAATCGATGTCGCAGCAATCTTTTTAAACAAACTCAAATCTTTGAATCGTCTCAATTTCATATTTTCCCGTCCCTAATTTTTATTATTGATAATCATATTAAAATTATATGTCATGCGATATCATACTGGCCCGGCCTTGTAAACATCAAAACAGCGTTAACCCATGAAAATATTATTGATATTGAGACTGGTTTTTATTCATTTTTTCTGTCATTTTTGCCGTGGATTTCCATTATCACTCCGCATGCCTCAATAATATCACCGGGGAATATTTTTTTCCGCTTCTGTGTTTGAACTTTTGAATTAATGCGCACCCGCCCTTCAGCTATCAGATGCTTTGCTTCACCACCGCTGGCACAGAGGTTTTCAAACTTTAATACTTTATACAATTCAACAGGAATTGTATTTATCATCACTATTCTTTTTTCCATGGCAAAGACCTAACAGATAAGTATGAATTGATCAATGGCAATCCGTTGAAAACAAGAGATCCGTTAAAGATAATACACAAGCCTACCGTCTATGCCGCTTTCCCTGGAAGGTCTGTCTGTTTTCAAGTTCATTCTGGATCATATTAAAGGTTTCCCGATATTGCCCGGCCCATGCCGGCGCCCGCAATTCCTCGGGATGGGGGTCTCCTGTAATACGCTGAATGATTATTTCCTTTGGCAGACGCTCTAAAAAATCGCACACCGTTTGAACATATTCATCCTGGGTCATGGGCGTATATTTCCCCTGCTGCCAAAGATCATCCAGAGCAGTATCCTTGATGACATAAAGCAAATGGATTTTAATTCCGTTGATTCCGGCGTCTGCCAGCACTTTTGCACTTTCCAGCATCATCCGGCGGTTTTCACCCGGAAGCCCTAGAATGATATGAGTGCAGATATTGATACACCGGTTCCGGTTCAACTGCACTGCCTGGTAAAAATCGTCATAAGTATGGTGGCGGTTGATTTTTTCAAGGGTCTGGTCATGCACGGACTGCAGACCGTATTCCAGCCAGACCAGGTAGCGGGATGTATACGATTCTATCAAATCCAGTTTTTGCGTATCAATGCAGTCCGGCCGGGTTCCGATGGCCATGCCCACCATGCCCTCACAGGATAGTGCCTGGTCATAAATGTTTTTTAGTGTGTCGCAATCGGCATAGGTATTGGAAAAAGATTGAAAATAAGCTAAAAATTTATTCGCCTTGTATTTTTTAACCGCCCCGATTTTCTTGGTTTCAATCTGTTCTTTTATGGACATCCCCTGGTGCCAGAGCCCTGAACCCGATCCTTTTGAATTGCAGTAAATACACCCCAGACTTGATAAGGTTCCATCCCGGTTTGGGCAGGACAAACCGGCATCCACCGCAATTTTCTGTACCCTCTGGCCGAACCGGTTTCTTAAATAGCTGTTATAATCCGTATACCGTTTTTTCTTTTCCATTGATCCAACCTTTGCCGGTCAAAAAAAATTACCATTGCCTTGTTTTATCATTAAAGAGCTTAAAAAAGCAAAGATATGGATTTCAAAGCCCTTTCAACCGCTCCGGAGATATGGTAAAACGCGTTAATGACAAATTGATAAGGGAGGATGTTGAAATGGATCTGATTCAACTGATAAAAAAACTGTCTATAGCGCCGGGTGTTTCAGGGTTTGAAGATGAAGTGCTCGCCATTGCCAAAACGGTTCTGCCCGAACCCTGTGATCTGGAAGAAGACCGGATGCGCAATCTGTTTATCCGCCACCCTTTAAAAAAAAAGAATCTGCCAAAAGTCATGCTGGACGCCCATTCCGATGAGGTGGGATTCATGATCCAGTCTATCAATACCAACGGCACCTTAAAATTCATGAACCTGGGCGGATGGAACCCCCAATCCATCAGTGCCCATGCAGTGAGTATCCGGAACACCAACGGCCGATGGATTAAAGGGGTGGTTGCTGCCAAGCCGACCCATTTCATGACGGAAGAGGAAATAAAAACACCTTTGAAGATTTCCAGCATGGTCATTGATATCGGGGCCACGTCAAAACAGGAAGTGCTTGAGCGGTTTCAAATAAAAATCGGGGCCCCGGTGGTTCCGGAAGGTTCCTTTTCTTATGATAAAAAAAACGATCTGATTTTCGGCAAAGCCTTTGACGACAGACTGGGCTGTGCCGCCCTTCTCAGTGTGATGAAAGAGCAGATTGATGCCGGTCTTGATGTGAATCTTTACGCAGTTCTCTCATCCCAGGAAGAACTGGGCCTAAGAGGTGCCAATGTTTCGGTTAAGCATATCAGCCCGGATGTGGCTATCTGCCTTGAAGGCACTCCGGCAGATGATACGTTTAATTCCAGTGATTTTAT
>JBNKNP010000472.1:0-6081 GCA_050293905.1 Desulfobacteraceae bacterium
CAAATGTGTTTACCCTTGTATTGTACTTTGGGTTGATGCTGGTTGTTGTTTATTATATGTTCATTGATGGTGATAAATTTTTAAAATATATTTACGATTTGTCGCCGCTGCCGGATGAGCATGATCAAAAATTATTTGAAAAATTTATGGATATGGCAGGGGCGGTTTTGATCGGTAACGGTCTTGGCGGTTTTATCCAGGGGGTTGCCGGCGGCATTCTGTTCCTGTTTCTTGGCTTTAATTCCCCTTTTTTATGGGGAGTAATCATGGGATTTCTGGCATTTTTACCCATTGTGGGTATCGGCATTGTCATGATCCCGGCCGGCATATTTTTAATGCTTAAATCCAGTGTGGCAGGCGGGGTATTTGTTATTGTGTTTTACGGTGTTCTTTCCTGGGGAGTGGAATACCTGTTTAAACCCAAAGTGGTGGGGGACCGGGTGCGCATGCATCCGTTAATTGTTTTCTTTGCCATTATCGGCGGTCTTAAGGCTTATGGACTTCTGGGCATTATTTACGGCCCATTGATTGCCACGCTGTTTTTAACCCTTGCAGATATTTATTTTTCAAGTTTTCAATTTATGGTTGAGCCGGGAAAGGCTTATAAAGACAAATAATTTGGAGTTCAAACATTGATGATTAACAACGAGCATAATGTGACCAGCATCGAAAAGGAAATGAAGCAGTCTTACCTTGAGTATGCCATGAGTGTCATCATCGGAAGAGCACTGCCGGATGTCCGGGACGGACTGAAACCCGTACATCGCCGTGTTCTGTATGCCATGCAGCAGCTGAGAAACGATTATAACAAGCCGTATAAAAAATCTGCCAGAATCGTTGGTGATGTGATTGGTAAATACCATCCCCACGGCGATTAAGCGGTTTATGACACCATTGTTCGAATGGCCCAGGACTTTTCTTTGCGGTACATGTTGGTTGACGGGCAGGGCAACTTTGGTTCCGTGGACGGTGACTCTCCTGCCGCCATGAGATACACCGAGATCCGCATGCAGAAATTGTCCCATCAGATGCTTGCAGATCTTGAAAAAGAAACTGTTGATTTTATTCCTAATTATGATGAAACCCTTGAGGAACCCGCTGTTCTGCCAACCAAATTTCCGGCACTGCTGGTCAATGGTTCCACAGGTATTGCTGTGGGGATGACCACCAATATCCCGCCCCATAATATCCGGGAGGTCATAGCTGCCCTAAAGCAGTTAATCGATAACCCGGCCATGGGGATTGAAGAACTCATGGAATATATTCCGGGCCCGGATTTTCCAACCTATGGCCATATTTACGGGACAAAGGGAATAGGTGAAGCCTATCGTTCAGGCCGGGGTATTATTACGCTCAGGGCAAAGGTGGAAGTTGAGGAAAATAAAAAAACAGGCAGGGAAACCATAATCTGTACGGAACTTCCCTACCAGGTCAACAAGGCCAAGGTTGTCGAAAAAATAGCCGAGCTGATGCGGGACAAAGTGATCACCGGTGCTGCCTTTGTACGGGATGAATCCGACCGGGACGGCATGCGGATTGCCGTGGGCCTGAAACGGGACCAGATTGCAGAAGTGGTGATTAACCAATTGTACAAACACACCAATATGCAGACCAGTTTCGGGATTATTTTTCTTGCCGTTGTCAATAACCGTCCCCAGCTGCTGACACTCAAAGAAATTTTAACGCATTTTATTGATCACCGCAGAAATGTCATCCTGCGCAGAACACGGTTTGACTTAAGGAAAGCTGAAGAGCGCGCCCATATTTTAGAAGGGTTGAAAATTGCCCTGGATAACCTGGATGAAGTGGTGGCCCTGATCCGTGCCTCCCGGTCTCCGGAAGAGGCAAAAAACGGGTTGATCACAAAATTTGAGTTGACACCCATCCAGGCCCAGGCCATTCTGGATATGCGTCTCCAGCGTCTGACCGGTCTTGAAAGAGAAAAAATAATCAACGAGTACGATGCCCTGTTAAAAGACATTGCCTGGTATAATGAAATTCTTTCCAGCGATACCGTGGTCCGGGGACTGATCAAGGACGAACTCACAGAGATGGATGAAACATTCGGGGATGACCGCCGGACACAGATTGTAGAAAGTACGGCAGATATCAGCATAGAAGATTTGATTGCCGAAGAGGACATGGTGGTTACGGTCACCCGGAGCGGATATATCAAGAGAAATCCCGTTACCCTTTACGCCAGCCAGAACAGGGGCGGAAAAGGAAAAACCGCCATGGGAACAAAATCAGATGATTTTGTGGAACTGCTCTTTGTGGCCTCTACCCATGCCACCTTCCTGTTTATTACCAATTTCGGAAAGGTTTACCAGGCAAAGGTCTATGAACTGCCCATGGCCGGCCGGTCAAGTCTTGGAAAAGCCATTGTCAATCTTTTGAATTTTGACGAGGGAGAGAAACTTGCCACCGTATTAACAGTGGATGAATTTGTTGAAGACAAATATGTGGTCATGGCCACGAAAAAGGGCCGGGTAAAAAAGACGGATCTCATGGCCTATTCCCGTCCCAGGTCAGGGGGATTGATCGGGATAAAACTTGCTGAAGAAGACGAACTGATTGCAGCCAGAATAACCGATGGAGACATGAATATCTTTCTTGGATCCGAGGGGGGCAAAGTCATCCGCTTTCATGAAGAAGATGTCCGGGCCACTGCCAGGGGCTCCATGGGTGTCAGAGGTATGAGACTGGACCCGGGTGCCCAGGTGGTTGGAATGGAGGTGCTCCAGACCGAGAATACCCTGCTCACGGTTACGGAAAACGGGTATGGAAAACGAACCCTGATTGAAGAATACCGCACCCAGACCCGTGGGGGAAAAGGTGTTTTTTCCATTAAAACATCCAAACGTAACGGAAAGATGGTTTCCCTGCTCCTGGTGGATGATAATGATGAGCTGATGATGGTGACGGACAAGGGTAAATTGATCCGCATTTCCATTGAAGGAATTAACGTGATCAGCCGGAACACCCAGGGAGTGAAACTGATCAACCTGTCTGCCCGGGAAAAACTCATTGGCATTGCCCGGCTCCCGGAAGAAGATCGGGAAGATGGCGATCAGGAAGATGAAAACCGGGATGAGGATAGCGGACCACAGCCATTAGACGACGTGGAATATCCTGATGACGAGGAAGGTGTTGACGAGCAAGACGACAGCGATTCATAAAAACGACGGCCACCGCCTGCGGTTACGGCAGCGGTTTTTGAAAAACGGCCTGGATGGATTTCATGATTATGAAGTCATTGAACTGCTGCTGTCTTTAAACACGCCCAGAAAGGATTGCAAACAGAGCGCAAAAAAACTGCTGAAAAGATTCAAGACCTTCCAGGGTGTATTGGAAGCCGACCGGGAATCCCTATGTGAAATTGAAGGTGTCGGCCCTGCCAGCAGCCTTGGGATCCAATTGATCAAGCAGGTGTCGGACCGGTTTCTTGCAAGTCGGATCATTGAGAAAAATGTGGTTGAAAATCAGAAAGATTTAATCGATTATTTAAACCAGGTCATTGGTCATAAAACTAAAGAAGTCTTTTTGGCTGTCTTCCTGGATGCCAAGAACCGGGTGTTGACATCAAAGATGCTTTTTAAAGGAACATTGACCGCAAGTTCTGTTTATCCGCGGGAAGTGATCATCCAGACACTTCAGCATAATGCTGCAGCTGTTATTTTTGCCCACAATCATCCTTCGGGTGATATTGAACCGTCTGACAGCGATATCCGGATAACAAAGAAATTATGTTTTGCATTGAATTCAGTGGGCATTGTGCTTCACGAGCATATGATTGTCGGCAGCCAGGGTGTTTACAGTTTTGCGGCAAATGGTTGGATTGCAAAATTCAACCAGGCATTTGACAGTCTCATGTAAATAAAGGATGATTCCGGACATCAGGAAACAAATCATCCCGGCAGGAAAGGAAAATGGACGAATCAAATAAACATTCAGGCAAAGAAACAGGAAAAAAAGCAGCTGAAAAACCGGACTGTTTCGGAGACCTTGAGCAGGTGTTTCCCATGACCGGGTCCGGGTTAAGAGAAACACCGAAAAAATGTTTTCAAACCTGTCCTTTGAAAACACAATGCCTGAAACAGGCCATGACAACCGGGCAGGGGGCCCGGGTGGAAGAAGAAATCATTGAAAGAGGGACCAAGTCAGGGGCTATTAATTTTTTTGAACGCTGGTCCCGGAAAAAACAGGTCCATCGAAAAATCAGAAAACAGGGGCGAAAGATACCATGAAATCCATTAAAGATATTGATGTGGCATCCAAGCGAGTGTTTGTGCGGGTCGACTATAATGTCCCCATGGATGAAAAATTAAATATTACCGACGATAACCGGATACAGGCGACGCTTGACCTGATCCAATATCTGATTGATCACCACGCAAAAATCATTCTTGCTTCACATATGGGCCGTCCGGACGGCAGACCCGACCCGAAATTCAGTTTAAAGGGCGTGGCTGCACATCTGGAAAAACTGCTCAACCGGCCCGTGGAATTTATTGATGACTGCGTGGGGGAAAAGGTACGGGCCAGGGTTGACCAATTAATTGACGGTCAGGTGATTTTGCTGGAAAATTTAAGATTTCATTCAGCGGAAAAAAAGAATGAGGACTCCTTTTCAAAACAGCTTTCATCCCTGTGCGATGTATATGTGAATAATGCATTTGCCGTTTCCCACCGGGACCAGGCATCAGTGACCGGGGTTCCTCAGTTTGTCCGGGAAAAAGCAGCCGGATTTTTACTTGAAAAAGAAGTCCGGTCATATTACGATTCTGTTGAAAATCCCAAAAGACCTCTGACCGCTGTTATTGGCGGGGCGAAAGTTTCCAGCAAACTTGCGGCTTTGCAGAATATGCTGCAGCGAGTTGACTGTCTGTTGATCGGTGGTGCCATGGCCAATACGTTTTTGAACAGCCAGGGTGTGGATACCAAAGGCTCCATGGTGGAACAGGACCTGTTGAAGACTGCAGCCGGTATTGTCAAGTCAGCCGCCCAAAAGGGAGTGAAGCTGATGCTGCCCCGGGATTTGATCTGTGCCAGTGCATTTAAAGCGGATGCTGATCAGGAAACAGTGTCACTGAACCGGATTCCGGATCAGTGGATGGCCCTGGATATCGGTCCTGTGACAACAGCAGCCTATGCAGCCGTCCTCAAGGATGCGGCGACAATCGTATGGAACGGCCCCATGGGCGTTTTTGAAATGGACCCCTTTATGGCCGGAACCTGTGGCGTTGCCCGGGCCATTGCATCGGCGCCTGCATTTTCCATTGTCGGCGGAGGAGATACCGGGCTTGCGGCCAAAAAATGCGGGGTGGCGGATCAGGTCAGCTATATTTCAACCGGGGGCGGGGCTTTTCTACATTTAATGGAAGGTAAAAAATTACCAGGAGTGGTTGCTTTGGAATAACAACAGGCCGAATTAAAAGGGCGGTGAGGGGAAAATACCATGCTATTTTGTAAACACAGAGCTGAATTAAGTCGGGAAGAACGGTTGCGCAGATCTTATTACAAAGTGCTGCGAGATGAACTGGATCAATTCGTTTTAGGGTATTCTCTGATCGGTTCCTACAATAATTTTCTGCGGCTGCGCTCTCCTTATCCCTTTGTTGAACTCAGGGAGCTTAAACCAAGAGCCCGGATACCTTCAATTGAATTTGAGGCTCAAAATTCATTCCTTATTATTTTTAATGAAGATTTTATTCATAAGAAACATAAAAAATTTATCCGGTATTTTGATGCCAATAAAACCACAAAACAAAATCTGCTGCGGCACAAGTATTTTCCCAGTGTGGAAAATTTTGACCGCAATTTAAAGTTTTTTGACACCACGGATTTTTTTTCGCTGCTGCGCTCACTGCTGCCTGTTGATTATGCACTGCTCATCCAGCGAAACCAGCAAAGCAAGGTGAGGTATGCGCTGACCCATTTCCATGTCAGAATCGACTGGCCCATTGCAGAAGCTTCAGAAGCCCTTGCCCGGGATCTTCGGTATATTTCAAAAGACCTGTATGAGAAAGGGGATGATTATGCTGAAGATTTTCAGAAAAAATTTTTTGAATACTATGGCCT
>JBNKNP010000473.1:0-1560 GCA_050293905.1 Desulfobacteraceae bacterium
TCTGCAGGGATCTGCAACTTTTACCATCCCATTTTTTTTTTACTGATTCAACGAGCTGATTGTAGTCGATGTCACGGTAATCTCTTTCTCCGGAATCGAATTGCACACGAGAATGTTTCAGGCTGCTTATCCCTGTTGTCGGACCCGAAGACAGAAATTTATCGATTTTTGAAGTATCAAATTCACCGGAATCTGTTAAAAAGGCACGCAAATTAGTTTCAACCGGAAGGACCATCAGGTCATCATTTCCATCCAACAAATTCCTTAAGAGTGTCGTACCGGAAGCGGCATTTCCTGTAAGAAAAACCGGATAATTTATAAATTCAGAGTTGTCTTTTAAATCCCTCATTAACTTCGACTTTCAAAATTGCACTGTTTAAATCTATGACCGCAAATGACGGTTGGTATTTATTTTGCTTCTGCTGAACAAAACAGCGTTGAGATTTTCACCGTTAATTCAGCATCTCTTATCATTTTTTTGATCCCCGGCAATATTTTGCCATTGCTCTTTGCCGCCGTGATCAACTCTTTCTGTACCAGATCAGCATCAATTTGTGAAAACCTTTCTGCCAGAGTCGAACATCCATTGAGAATAATTTCCACATACTTGTCGTTCTTTAAATTCTGCAACAGCGGCGTGTCAGCAAGGATTGTTTTCAGCATTTTATTCAGCGATCCCATGCCGGTTTTTTTCCGACCCCGTCGTTTCACATCCCGGAAAAATATCTCCAGAATGTTGTTCGTCCTCTGTGGTTGAACCATAAAAGTTCCGTCCACATGGAGAATGTATCCGCCCTTGGCCGTGAAAAACTCTCGCAGAACCGGCTGGATCTGTCGGTGCGCCAGGGCAAGATAAATAATGAACTTGCGGCCCAGAAAGCTGACTTCCCGATCAGAGATGAACACATTTTTTGTGGCCAGATCGGCCATGACTTCCTGATTGCTTCGACAATGGACAAAAAGGGAAAATCCCACCTCAATGATAACATCAAACCCAAAAGTCCCGCCTTTGGGTACAAGGTTTCGAAGCTGTTCGGATCTAAACGTTCCGTGGCCATGCGGGCAATACAGCACCGTTTCCTTTGCAAAAAAGGCGCCAATATCCATGGTGACTGCGGTTTTTGGATCGGTAGTCTTTTGAACATGAAGCATAGAACTACAATCAGGACAATTTTGGATTTCAGGATAAAATTGTAACATCGGCTTTTCTTGGAACAATACATCTGGTCGGGCGGCAAAAGTCAGCTTGGCGATGAAATTTTTGAGTAACTTCAATGCCCGGAATCCTGAGTTTTTTTTAAAAGTCCATGATACTCCATGAAACTTTGGATACTGGCTGTTTTTATCTGGCTTTTTTTAATTTCCGGCATGGCCAAAATTTCTTCTGTTGATATGCCGTGTTGCCGGATGATGGCAACCAGAATTATAATAGCTTCAGGATCGGAAACGGTTACTATGACTGATCGTTGAACAAAAAATTTCCTTTGCTGTATCTGTTGTTCACAAACTTTATCGGTATCAGAAAAGTAGATATACACACCGTCATGCTTTTCACGATAG
>JBNKNP010000474.1:0-2357 GCA_050293905.1 Desulfobacteraceae bacterium
TTCCCTTAAAAGAATGTCTTTCTCATCAAGGGAATCCTTTATTTTCTTTTCTGCAGCTTTTCTTTCCAAGGCCTCATGAATCAACTCTTTATTCTGATTTTTCAGCCGGGTATTTGTAATCCTGAGCTGGACCGAAAGCCACCCCCCTGCTGTGATCATGGCAAAAAATATGGCCATGCCCAAAAAAACATAAATGGATCTGCACCGCCAGAACACAATCAGAGTCCCGATGCTTTTCTCTGAGTACTCAATCTGCCGGCGAAATTCATAAACAGGAATGAGCCCGGTTTTTATCAGCCACTTTTCGTACCAGAACGGCTCAACCCCGTTTACCCTGCCAAAAACAGATCCATTGTTGTCCCGGATTTCAATCGCTTCATAACTGTTTGCTTTTGCCGCCATTGTAAGATAGGTGGCAAAGCCCTGATCGTAATTCCATAAAAACGGGGTAACGACCGCGACGTTTTTTTCAATTTCCTGCTTAATTCGCACGACAGACCGTTTGTGATAAAAAATCGCAGCTGCAATAAAAACCAACATCACCAACAGGATCAATATTTTTAAAGAAAATTTAACACCCATGGCGTAACACCCTTGTTTACTGCACCCTTAACCGGGTTGGTTCGGCATCTTTTTGAAGAACAAATTACTTTTCAAACTGCACGCCGATTATTTTACTCTGGGCAACAAGCCTGGCCTGCCGGTCAAATCCCTTCACCTGGAACCGGTAGGCTTTACCCGGCACCATCAACTCAGACAGGGTCTGGGGCCTGAGATGGTAATTGCCCTGCTTTGAATAGGCAGAATAAACAGGGGCCGGCCGGCCTTCCTGAAAAATAAAAACAAGATAGAGTGCTGCCGAAGGAACAGTCTCCCATTTAAATTCAAACGGCTGGTACTTCAGCACGGCCTTGTTTTCAGGCATAAGAAACCGGATGGGAAAAACAGCTTTATATTCTTCTGCAGTAACAAAATAAACCGCTTTTGGAAAAGAAATATCCAGATACGGCTGGGTAATGACAAACCGTACAATATGGCTGCCGGGTGTAAAACTGGACAATGGCAGTGCATCCGGATATTTCAGGGTGATTTCAGGTCCGATGCTCAACCGCCGGAATACATAATTGCGCTTAAATCCGTCGACCTCCCAATATCCTTTTAAAAAGCCGGCCCCGGTGAAATTAATTTTTGTATACAGAGCAGGAACAGGCTCTCTTTGTTTGATCGTAATTTCAGGTCGCTGGTTGTCAAAAAAAGTTTCCAGGCGCGTAATCTGAAAATCCGATACACGGACACTTAACAACCCTGGGTTGGGTGTTACCACATCCGGATCATCTGCATATGCCTGGACAGTATAGACCCCTGCCTGGTCATAAGTATGGGTGACGGTAATGGTCTGATCCCCGGAGTAACTGCCCAGGGCAAGGGCAGACCTGCTATCGCCGAACATGATAAAATAATTGGCGGATCCGGATGGTTTAGAAACATCGATTTTAAAGGTAACCGTCTGTCCCATGGCTGCCGGGTTGGGACTGGCAGTCAACGTAATGGCCATGGCCGATCCCTTGATGGACACCATCAGGAAAACAAAAAATACAAACCGAATCATTATTGTCTTATACTGCATATTCATATGCTCCCTGGTTAAAAGGACAGATCAAGGCTGCCGGATAATAGTAAATAAACAATGGTCTCTTTGCTGCTGGTGTCAGCAACTTTATCACTGGCATTGTCATGGGAGGCCCGAAGCAGTATTTTCGGTGAGAAAATCCCGCCCACAGGCTCCTGAAGCTGATACCCCAGTTGAAGTTCTCCGTTGAAACTGTCCTGGTCTACGGAATCGTCACTGGCGTCAAAACAGGCATAGGATCCGACGCCTTCAAAGGTCAGACCCGGAACCATTGTCCAGAAAAAAGAAAGATTATAATTGATTGTATCGGTATCAACCTCTGACGCGCAGTCTTCAAACCGGTTAAAGGACACGGACGGGGCAATTGAAAAATCAGCAGTGTTATAGCCGGAGAACACGGTGATGCCGGTGGATTTAGTATCGTAGTCAGCAGCGGTTTCATCGTTTGTCCGGCTGTACTCGGGCTGGAGGCCCACTACCCAGGCATTTTTCACATAGGAAACCGAACCGAATATCCGGTCTGTATAATTTTTTATCTCACTGGTTCCGGCCGGTTCATCCGAGCTGTCCTGAATGGATCTCTGCCAGCCTGCGGAAACCGGCAGGGACGAAACCGCCGTCAGGTTATAGGCTGCCCCGTATTCCATTGTATCGATCCTGGGATCAGAGGCCTTATTATCCAGGTTGTCATTGTATTTACTGAAATTAAATAAAACAGACTGGGCAG
>JBNKNP010000475.1:0-16229 GCA_050293905.1 Desulfobacteraceae bacterium
CTCCCAGTTTCTCAACACCCTGGAGTCTGTCTTCGGCGTCCTCCGACCGTATGGCATCTCTGCCCATCTCCCTTGCCCCTTCTGCCACCATGATAATGCTGAACGGACTGCCACCCTTTTTACGCAATTGTATCTTTTTAATGATATTTTCAAGTTTATATTCAATTTCAGGGATCAAAATTATGTGGGCACCGCCGGCAATACCGGCTTCAAGGGCGATCCACCCGGCATTGCGGCCCATGACTTCCAAAATCATGACCCGGTGATGACTCCGGCCGGTGGTATGCAGCCTGTCCATGGCATCGCAGGCCACTTGAACAGCTGTCTGAAATCCAAAGGTATAATCAGTTTTTTCCAGATCATTATCAATTGTTTTCGGAATACCCACCACGGGAATTCCTTTCTTAAAAAACCGGTATCCTATTTCAAGTGTGCCTTCACCGCCCACCACAAAGAGACAGTCCAGTTCAAGAAATTTAAACGTTTCAACCGCTTTGTCAGAGTAATCATGAACAACAATTTTTCCGCTGGAATCACGTTCCCTGTATTCAAACGGATTGCCTTTGTTGGTTGTTCCTAAAATGGTTCCGCCCAGGGTCAGGATGTCCTTTGTGCTCCGGACGGTCAACGCCTGGGTCTGCTGGGTGAGAAGGCCTTCAAATCCGCCTTCGATACCGATGACTTTTGCATTGTACTGGATAGCGGCTGCCCGGGTAACCGCCCGGATAACGGCGTTCAGACCGGAACAGTCCCCGCCCCCGGTCAGTATCCCTACTCTTTTCAAAGACATGCGCCCTCCATTAGATCCGGTTTTTATAAAAAAAGGCCAACGACAAAAACCTTCTTTGTTGTAAACCAAATCATAAATTTTGTATAGCAAAAACCATTCATATCAGACGAAACACATATATAAAGATAAACGTAAAGAAGAAGAGCTGTTTTTCAACTGCGAATTGACCGTGGAATTCCTTTACTCTATCCAAAAATGCTGATATGGAATTCAAACGATACAAAAAATCGGGCAGAAAAAGGACGCATTATCTGCTTGTGGCCCTTAATGTACGAATTTTACCTGCCCGCTGAACATGATGATTCAAAGGTTCACCATAAATGGATAAAGTTGACCCAAAAATTTACAACCTGCCGCCCCGAACGGTTTTGCTCAAGGATAGTCACAATAATTTTATCCTTTTCATGGACAGAAAAAGCCGGATCATTATGAAAGATGCCTTTGCTATCCTTGAGAAAGCTGAGAAAATCAAAAATATTGCACCGGATGCCACAATCGCTTTGGAAACATCAGCACCCGTGTGCAGCAAGTCGATCAAACTCCTGAACAACAATGATATTAACGTCGTTTCAAAAAAATAATGCAGCCGGTCCTTCCAGATAAAAATGAATTCATCCTGCTTGCGACCATGAAAATGCCCTTTGGCAAATACAAAGGAATCCGCCTTGTTGATTTGCCCGAGCCCTATCTGGTCTGGTTTTCACAAAAAGGATTCCCCGAAGGAAAGCTGGGCAGGATGCTGCACAGTGTTTATGAAATCAAATTAAATGGCCTGGAATATCTCTTTAAACAAAATGGTGAGCAGGCCTTGTGAATTCAGAAAAAAATTGGTCGGTATACCTGCTGCAATGTTCAGACGGCTCCCTTTATTGCGGTGTTACCAAAAACATTGAGAGCCGGCTGGCAAAGCATAACGAAGGAAGCGCATCCAAATATACAAGATCCAGACTGCCGGTTAAACTGGTTGCTGCCAGAGATGAATTAACCAAACAAGAAGCCTTTCAATTGGAATATCGAATTAAAAGAATACCGGCCAGCCGGAAAATCCAAACCTTAAACCATTGGGATTTTAAAAATTGATGATTGTTAAAATCCCATATGATCAATTGAGCCCGGAAGCACTTCATGGCGTTATCGAAGAATTCGTTACCAGGGATGGCACTGACTATGGTGAAACCGAAGCCCCTTTGGAAACAAAAGTGGCCCAGGTTCTTGCCCAGTTAAAATCCGGGAGAGCAGTTGTTGTTTTTGACCAGAAAACTGTGACCTGCAATATTTTGAGGAATGACGATCCGGTCTTAAAAATGCTGGACTAAAATTAGTCAGCATTACAAATTGCGGTCTATGTTTGTGTACAACAACAATTGAAAAAGCCATGACTTGCTGAAACAGTCAATGCCTATATCAGCATGCATTCGAATACACATAAATATTTCGGTGTCACCACCGATTGATTAAATTCAACTTATGTAAAAAGTTTACCATTGCAATTCTCCGGCATTAATGATTATCTCAAATAAAGGGTTGATTCGGGGTGTTAATCCAGCCTGGCTATATTTTGTTGGATAGCATTAAAATTTTCAGGATATGCGGTTGGCTGTCGGATAATAAGAGAATAGACGGAACCGCACATCATATCGTTTTTTTCGACTGAACGTTGAACATTCAGCAAATAAATAATCAAGAAGAGGAATCATTGCAATGACGGGAAGCATCGATCCGATTCGAATTTTAAGTGCCCTATCCGCATTCTGTGGCCTTGTATTTTTATTAGTCAGGGTCATGAAGGAATTAAGGGAAGGAATTGAAACTCTAGGGTTAGGTCAAAAGGAATCCCCATCGCTCTTCTATGAGCTATGCTTCTGGGGCATTGCGAGCGCCCTTATTGGCGGATTCATCTGGGGCCTCTTTTGGAAGCAGAGCATAGGTGGCACGGGCAGAGAGCCACATGGGTTTTGGGCAGTTTTGTGGCCCTTCATCACCAATTTACCAGGATTTTTGGCTTTGGTGGCGCTCAATCGGAAATACCATTTCCTATTATGGAAAGGACAGTTACTACCATTTGTGGCATGGTTAAGCGGAACTATGATTGGAGCGTGGGCCTTCTATGACATGCCGTTGATGAGCTTCAATGGTTTCCGGGAGTTTCTTCTTAACAATTCTGTTGATCTTGTGGAGTTCTGGCTGGTAATCATTTGGTCAGCGATAGTAGCAATTCCGGCTTTCCTTTTTTTTGCAGCTTCCCGGTGGTTCGGCAATAATAATCCCTTTTCTCTAACTGTCTTATGGTCCGACGTGGTTCGTCCAAGCGGCATGACTGTTATTGTTACTACGCTTGTCGTTGGAGTCTTCTTAATTGCATATCCAGATCAGAGCAAGTTTAGTCAAGCCAGAGGTATTTTGGCGGGTTTATTTCTAAGGGCTATGCTCTTTATTAATTTGTTTCTTGTTTTGTCTACAACTGAGAAAAACTTCACGCCCATACTTCCTAACTCTAAATCAAATGCCGAATCGGATAGCCGGAGGGGGTAATCCCCCAGCCTACCCCAATATTGTAAATATATAACCTCCACCCATCTCCGGATTTCGATGCATAGTTTCAAATCATATTCCAGAAATATTTTTTGGTTCTGTTTTCACTCAAAAGGGATGATCATTTGGTCTTTCACGATTGACTACCAATTTTATATTTCGTATATCAGAACTGATCAAAAAAAATCCAATTAAATAAAATGGTGATAGGCAGCATGCACGGCTGGACCGGTAAAATTCTTCATATTAATCTGACGACCAGACAGGTCGACATTGAAACACCTGATCCGGAATTCTATCACCTGCATATTGGCGGAAAAGGTCTGGGCGGCCACTATTTAAGAGAATGCGCCACCCTTGATGCGGATCACCCGGACATGGCTGTCTGTTTTTTTACCGGCCCCCTTGTGGGGACTGTTTCCCCCACTTCCGGGCGATGCCATGTGATATCAAAGTCACCGCTGACAGGGCTTGTGGGAGATTCTTCCGTGGGCGGTAAACTGGCTTTCCGGATAAAACAGGCCGGGTGGGACGGCGTGGTGATAAAGGGGAAAAGCCAGACCCCGGCGGGTATTTCAATTAAAGATGACCAGGTGAATATCGTTGATGCAGCCCCGTTGTGGGGAATGGATATCCAGGCGGTCAATGACCGGATTAAACCCGGCAGCGCATCCCTTGCCGTCATCGGACCGGCTGCGGAGAACGGCGTCAAATACGCCTGTATCATGGCGGACCGGCATTTTGCAGCCGGCAGAGGCGGGCTGGGATTAAGCCTGGCTCAAAAAAAACTGAAATATATTCTGGTGGACGGTACCGGGTGCTGCACGGTTGAAAACCCGGAAAAACTAAAGCTCGCCAGGGAAAATATCCTGAGGCTGACAGCAGCGTCACCTGCGCTCATGGGTCAGTTCGGGTTCACCAATCTGGGAACAGGGGCGCTCTTTGACCTCATTGACAACCGCAGGATGATGCCCACGGACAATTTCACCCGAACCTGTTTTGAACATGCCGGCGAACTCAATGCTGCCGCATATACCCATAGATTTCACCCGGAGCAACACGGGTGCCAGGGCTGCCATATCCTTTGCAAACGAATGGGGTCAATTGGCAGTAAAGCCGCTGCCATGCCCGAGTTTGAAACCATGTCCCATTTTACCGCCCTGATCAGAGCCAGGGATATTGATCTGGTTGTCCAGGCAAATGACAGGTGCAACCGCTACGGCATGGACACTATTTCAACCGCATCCACCCTGGCCTGCAGGCGGGAAATAACTGGACAGAATTATACGCCGGACAGCCTGCTCTGTCTTATTGATGATATTGCCCACGGCAAAGGGGAAGGCAGAGATCTGGCACTGGGCGCTGCATGCTATGCAAAAAAAATGGGAGCGCCCAAGACAGCCATGGCTGTGAAGGGAATGGAACTTCCGGCCTATGATCCAAGAGGTGCCTACGGCATGGCCTTGGGATATGCCCTGTCCACCCGGGGCGGATGTCATCTCAGGGCCAATCCCGTCAGCCATGAAATACTGAGAAAACCCGTAGCCACGGACCGGTTCAGCTTCAGCGGCAAGGCCAGGATCATCAAGATTGCCGAAGACCTGAATGCGGTTGTGGATTCTTTGACAGCCTGCAGGTTCATCTTTTTTGCCGCCGGGCTGGAAGATTACGCGGCTGCCTTGCAGGCGGTTACCGGGATGGAAACCAACAGCCAGGACCTGCTGAAAAAAGGGGAACGCATTTATTATAACGAACGCATCATCAACGCGCTTAACGGGTTTGATGCCAAGGACGACGATCTGCCCGGACGTTTTTTTACACTAAAAGGCTCCGGCGGAAATGCCATTGACATCCCGCCCATCAGCCGGGCAGATTTTCTGGATGCCCGGAAAAAATACTATGCCGTAAGAGGGCTGACCGCGGACGGTCTGCCCACAAGGAAAAAAGCAGACGATCTGGGGCTGGTATGGAATTTCTAGTTAAAAAATATGCAGACAAGCTCATCCGGGCCGGTCTGGCCGGCAGCACCGGTCTGCACCGCCCCCTGGTGGGCGGGCTGGATGACACGTTGACCTGGAACCGCGGCTCCGGCAGCATCCGGATGCTGGAACATGTTTTTGCCGGACTGAACATCAACTCCCTGGTCTATTTAAGACCGGTCGAGCCCTATGCATCACTGATTCAGTATCTTGGGCAGCAGGCTTTGTCATCCAACAGCTTGATAGAACCTAAAGATTGTGAGACCCGGACCTTTCTTCATGAGCTTCCGGTGATCAACACTTTTGATCCCGACAAAATAACAAAGATTTTAAAAAAACAAAGAACGATTATCATCTGTCCTGAAAAAGGATCCAAAGGCTATGGAAGCCCGGCTGTCATCGCCCATGGGGCAGTGAGTCCGGAACAGGGATTTGTGACCATCAGTTCGGTCTGCTTTGCTATTTTTGTTAAATTTTTCACCGACTACCTGGAAGATCTTCAGAAAGGGACTGCAAAAAAAGGTGCCCATGAATTGTTTGACCGGATTGCAGATGACATCCCTGCACTGCCTGCGGACATGCCCGACCTTATTTCCGGCCCGTTCAAGACTGAGCACCAGGTTTACAAGGCCGTTATCGAGGCCGGGTTAAAAACCGTTGAATATGATCTGGTGGATTCTTATTTCGGTAATGTCTCCTACTGCCGGGACAATATCCTGTACATCAGCCAGACCGGAAGCAGTCTGGATGAGCTTGCCGGATGCATTGATCCGGTTCCTCTGGACAATTCCACATCTGCCGGACTGACCGCCTCAAGCGAACTTTCCGCCCATTTAAAAACCATAGAATTAACCCGGAACCGGGCGATTTTGCACGGCCATCCAAAATTTTGCGTCATTCTGTCCATGGACTGCGATCCTGCCAAAAAGGCAGCCTGCCGATTCCGGGATCAATGTCATATCAAATGCCCTGAAAAGCGCTTGATCAACACCACTCCCATTGTTCCGGGCGAGGCCGGGACCGGACCGTACGGTCTTTGCAATACACTTCCCAATGCCTTTCTTGAATCAGACAGTGCCGTTGTATATGGACATGGATTGTTTACAACGGGAAAAGACGATTTCAAAGAGGCTTTTAAAACAATGCTCACCGTTGAAGCACAGAGCAGGCAGCTTTATTTTGAAAAAGTATCCGGATTAAGATGAAACCCGGCTTATTGATACTTTACGCTGCCAACTTTCTGTTTATGGTGTCATTTTCAGCCTATTTTCTTTTGCCGGTTTACCTGAGTAACCTTGGCGCCTCTGAGGCCGTTATCGGCGGCATTATGTCAGCCATGGGAATATCAAATTTTGCCACTCTTTTATGGCTTTATTTTTACGGCAGCCGGCAGGATACAAAATCACTGATGATATTTGGCTGCGCTGCCGCCCTGATCAGCAATACTGCCATGGTATTTACCACAGATCTGTTTTTCATCGGCTGTATCCGGCTGTGGCACGGAATGGCCTTCTGCATTTATTTTATATCAGCCAACACCTATTTAACCCAGATTTGTCCGCCTGAAAGACATGCCAGACACATTGGATTTTTAGGCATTATTACCCTGGTCACCCAGGCAGCTTCACCGGCTGCCGCAGAACTCTTTGTATCTGTCACCAGTTTTCAGGCACTTTTTGTTTTAACCGTTTTTATCGCGCTCCTTTCAGAAGCCGCCCTGTTTTTTCTGCCGCGATTTAAAGCTTCAAAACAAAAATCAATGATAGAAACAAAGAAAGATTCCACAGCGGACTGGCTGTTCCATGGGGTCCGCATGAGCAGTGTTGCTGTTCTGGGCGGGGCTGTTTACGGCACCATTATCGTATTTTCGCCCCTTTACCTGAAAGAAAAACACATTCTGCCCTTAAGTCTTTTTTTTATTGCCTATTCCGTGGCTGCCGTTGTCTCCAGGATTATCGGGCAAAACTGGGCAGACCAATACGGGCGCGTCCGGATTTCCCGCTATGCCTTTGCCGCCCTGACCGTTTCAGTTCTCAGTATGGGATGGACCGAAAATGCCGTCACCTTCGGGACAGTTTCCGCTCTTTTCGGCATTGGGCACGGGCTGATGTATCCTGCCATGGCTGCCTACAGCATCCAGGTCATCCCCGGTAACCTGCGGGCAATGACCATATGGAGCGGCGGATTTATCATCGGAGTCAGTATTGGGGCACTTCTGGGTGGGGTGCTTGCTGAAAAAACAGCCATCGGCACGGCGTTTATGCTGTCCGCACTCATGCCCGCAGCTGCCATCGCTGTTTTATCCCTTCATAAAAAATAAAATTATTTTAAGGAGAGTCCATTGCCCCGCCGATTTGTTCATCAAGGGCATTTCTGACGGTTTTTGCAAGCTCTGCGGTTACAAATGGTTTTCTGCAGGAATACTTTATATTTTTTTCTTTCAGCGCATCTTTTGTCAGGTGCTTGCAAAACCCTGTGCATAAAACTACCGGCATACCCGGTCTGGTTTTTCTTACAGCCTGGATAAGCTGTTCACCGGTCATTCCGGGCATGGTCATATCGGTAAGAACCAAAGAAATATTATCAGCATTTGATTTAAAATAATCCAGTGCTTCAAAACTGTTATTAAACACTGTAACCCTGTAGTTTAATTTTTCAAGCAGCCTTTTCTGTATCTGGACAATGGGCATTTCATCATCCACAACCAGCACATGCTCACCATTGCCTACCGGCAAATCAGATTCAACAAAGTTTTCCTCAACCGGCACTTTGCAGACCGGCAGATAGATCGTAAAACAGCTCCCTTGCCCCTCATGACTGTCCACAAAGATATCACCGCCTATCCGTTTAACCGCACCATGAACCACGGCAAGGCCCAACCCGGTGCCTTCACCAACTTCCTTTGTTGTAAAATACGGGTCAAATACCGATGGGAGGTATTCTTTTGAAATGCCGGTTCCGGTATCTGATATCTTTATTTTAACATAGTCGCCGGGTTCAATGGTTTCAAAGGGCTCTGTAATTATCTCATCTGTCACTTCCATGCTCAGATCCCCGCCATCCTTTTCCATTGCCTGGGCGGCATTGGTCAGCAGATTTAAAAAAATTTGATACACCTGGGTAGAATCTGCAAGCACCTGGGATTTACTGGTGATATTATGATGAATCTGTATGGTTGAAGGGATTGAAGACCTGATAAATTTTAAAACTTCCTTTGCAACAAGATCAATATTCAAAGGATTGACTTCCTCATCCGTCTGCCGGGCAAAGGTTAAAATCTGGCGGGTTAAATCCCTTGCCCGGAGGCTTGAATTATAAATTTCATCCAGATCATCAGCCAGAGAACTGCCCTCAGCAGCCTCTATCCTGGCAATCTGAGCATATCCCATAATGGATGATAAAATATTATTAAAATCATGGGCAATCCCGCCGGCCAGTGTTCCGATGGATTCCATGCGCTGGGACTGATGTAATTTTATTTCCATATCTTTTCTTTCTTTTTCCAGGGCAATCCGGCGCTCAAATTCCAATTTTTGTTTTTCAAACAATTTCGCATTATGAATGGCAATTTGCGCGATTCCGGAAAATTCTTCAAGAATGGTAATAATCTCAGGATCAATGGTTGTTACCCGCTCATGATGACTTAATCCGATTACCCCTTCGATGGTTGTACCGGACACCAGGGGAATACCGACAACACTGTAAATTTCTTCAAAAACAGATTCCTTGATTGCATGGGGCCATTCCTGATAATTCTGAATAATCATAGGTTCACCGGTTTTAAAAATAGTTCCCCCCAAACCTTCTCCGGGTTTGACCTTGTACCCGATACTGTCGGTTAAATTCCCGCAGGCCGCTTCCAGGACCAACACACCTTCCTCGGGATCGTATAATTCGAGAAAACCGTTGGGGATGCCGGTCATCCTGCTGGCCCGGGTGATGATGGCATTGAGCAGTTCAGACAGATTCAGCCGGCGGAACATCCCGATGGAAATTGAATGCAGGGTGGACAGGTATTCATGCTGATATCTGATTTTCTTTTCTTTGGCTTTCTTTTCCGTGATATCAATATAGGTTCCTATAATCGTAACCGTTTTCCCGGCATCTGTTGTTCCGGCATCACTGGTTACCGCCTCGGCTTGGAGGTCTATCATTAATATGCTGCCGGATTTTTTTTTCATCCGGACTTCTCCGGACCAGAAACCGTTATTCTCCAGTGAGTCCAGGATATGTTCAAACTCGGCAGCATCCACAAACAAATCGCGGAACGACTCTTTGCCAAGTTCGGAAATATCGTAATCAAACAGGGTTTTAAATTGGGGATTATGATAGAGATGATGCCCGTTTTTCCGGGTAATGCTGATGGCTACGGGAGCGTGATTGATGGCGGCTCTTAATAACTGCAGCTCATCCCTGCTGTTTTCATAACCTGCTTTTATTTTTTCAAGCGGTTTATCAACCATGCCATGCCTGTTTTATTCTTAAATTCATAAAGGAATGCATATTATATCAAATACCTGAGCGCTTTTTTTGAGTCTGTGAGTCTGGAAAACTATTATGTGTCAATTATCAGATCTTAGACGATTTAAGTCAAGGAAAGATTTAAAGCACAAGCATGAATATTGCTTGACTTGCTTTTTCTTTTTTGTTTTTATCTGACAGCCTCAAACCGCCTGACAAGGAAAAACCATGAAAAACTCAGCCGTTGCAAAACGGATAAAAAGACGGATCACCGGAAGAGAACACCTGTTTTTTGCCGTTTGCCCGCCGGGATTAAAAAAAACGTGCTATCAGCAGATGTGCACACTGGGGTTTTCGTCTGACCAGTTATCCTCCGGCCCAGGCGGCATTGAATTTAAAGCCAGGCCGGAACGTGCTGTTCTGGCAAATCTTTATCTGAGAACGCCCGTAAGAATTCTGATGCGCATTCATCAATTTAAAGCCACCTCTTTTGATCAGCTGATAAAAAAAACCAAGGCTGTGGACTGGGCACTCCATTTGCCGGTAAACTGCCGGCTGGCGATCAACGTGACGACCAGAAAATCACGGTTATATCATTCAGATGCCATTGCCCAGCGGGTTGAACCGGTAATCATGGAGCACCTTCATACCCATGACGGATTTAACCCCGCTTCTCCGTTGGAACAAACCCTTTATATCCGGGCAGACCAGGACACGTTCACACTGTCCATCGACACAACAGGAGATATTTTATTTAAAAGGGGAATTAAGACGCTGGTGACCCAGGCACCGCTAAGGGAAAACATTGCCGCAGCCATGCTTAGCTGGACCGGCCTTTGCGACGATGATATCGTAATCGACCCCATGTGCGGGTCCGGTACATTTTCCATCGAAGCCGCCATGATAAAGCAGTCTGTTCCTGCAGGATTTTTCAGGTCGTTTGCCTTTGAAAGCCTGCCCGGATTCAGCCTGAAAACCTTTGATCATATGAAAAAAAAAGCCCGGGAACAATTTCGCCTGATCCCGGAGCCGCAGATTTTTGCATCTGATATAGATGATGCTGCAATCACTGCCTTAAAAACAAACATTCAAGGCTATGATTTCGCATCCGCAATCGATATCAGGGAAAAAGACTTTTTTTCCCTGGAGCCGGAAAAACTATGTAAAAATAAAAAAGGCGTTATTGTCTTGAACCCGCCCTATGGAAAACGGCTGGGACAAGACAGGACGCAAAAGAATTTTTATGCTGAAATCAAAAAAAAGCTGATCGCGGATTTTAAAGGCTGGCGCCTTGGAATCATCCTGCCGTCTCAAAAGGATATGGACATTATGGGCCTTCGACCGGATCTCAGACCGGTTTTCCACGGCGGCATGGATGCTGTTGTGGGCACGAAAACCATTTAAACTTTTCTGCCACGTGCGGATCCTGTCCTGTTTATTAATTTTGCCCTGTTCTCAAGTTGTGGTATATTACTGGGCAAGATTAAAAAATGAGGCTTGATATGTGTTTAGCTGTCCCGTCAAAAGTAATTGAAATCAACGATCTTGTTGCCAAGGTGGATGTTGACGGCGTGATCCGTGAAACCAGCCTGATGCTCATGGAAGATGTCCAAATTGGCGATTATGTGATTGTGCATGCCGGTTTTGCCATCAATAAGGTGGATGAAGACGCTGCCCTTCAGACGCTGAATGATCTGAAAACATTTCTGGCCCTTGAATCGGAACGGACCAATGGCCGCAAAACACCATAGCTTGCGGAAATGAATCCCTCCCTGAAAGTAAAAAAAAAGAACGCCAGAAAAATTGAAGTCAACGGCGTGGTCCAGGGCGTCGGGTTCAGGCCCTTTCTTTTTGCTCTTGCCGGAAAATATAACTTAACCGGTGAAGTTGCCAATACCGATACCGGTGTCTGCCTGGTTGTGGAAGGCGAACCGGTTGATATTGAGCAGTTCATGGCCGATATGATTGGTAAAAAACCACCCCTGTCCGATATCACGCAAATCAAAGATTCAACGGCTGATCTTGTTGGATTTGAATCCTTTACCATTGTCAAAAGCCGGGCCGCCGGTCACCGGTCGGCCCTTGTTTCCCCGGATGTTACAGTATGCAAGGACTGTCTGTCTGAATTATATGATCCAGAAGACCGGCGGTTTGAATATCCCTTTATCAATTGCACCAATTGCGGCCCGCGGTACACGATAATTCAAGATATCCCCTATGACCGGCCCAAAACATCCATGAAAAATTTTAAATTTTGCAAGGCCTGCCAAAAAGAATATGATAACCCGATGGACAGGCGGTTCCATGCCCAGCCCAATGCCTGCCCCAAATGCGGGCCCAGGGTTTTCCTCACAGACTCCATCGGCCGAACAATTGAATCTGAACCCGGAAAAGCGCTGGAAACAGCCGCCCGGCTGCTTGGACAGGGAAAAATTATCGGAATTAAGGGAGTTGGCGGCTTTCACCTGGCCTGCGATGCCACTGATTCACAGGCGGTTTTGCGGTTGCGAAAACAAAAAAACAGGCCCCACAAGCCCTTTGCCCTGATGGCAGAAAACACCTCGGCCATCCTGGATCATGTGCATGTCAGCCCGGATGAAAAAAAACTGCTTGAATCCTGTCACAGCCCCATTGTTTTATTAAAAAAAAAGGCGGGCCCGGACAGGGTCTCCACACGTCAACCCCATATCGCGCCCGGAGTGGCCCGGCGCAGCAATGATCTTGGTATCATGCTGCCCTCCACCCCGCTGCATCACCTTCTT
Source organism: Desulfobacteraceae bacterium (assembly GCA_050293905.1). Taxonomy (GTDB): domain Bacteria; phylum Desulfobacterota; class Desulfobacteria; order Desulfobacterales; family Desulfobacteraceae; genus Desulfobacula. The sequence goes on from JBNKNP010000475.1 coordinate 12,525, forward strand.
CTGACCAAAGGCCCGGACATCCTTGTGATGACCAGCGGCAACCGTTCCGGCGAGCCCCTTTCCACTGAAAATGACGATGCCATTGATGCCTTTTCCCATATTGCGGATTATTTTTTACTGCATAACAGGGATATTTATTTTGGTGCTGATGATTCCGTGGTCAAAGTAACTGACAAAAAAACAGGCTTTATCCGCCGGTCCAGGGGATATGCGCCTTTGCCCATTCACCTGGACCGGGAAATGCCTGCGATTTTAGGGTGCGGTGCCGGCATGAAAAATACGATCTGCCTGACCCGGGGGCGGCATGCTTTCTTAAGTCCCCATATCGGGGACCTGGACAATGCAAAAGTCTTCCAGTATTTTCAAAAAAACATTGCCCATTTACAGCAGATCCTGGATATCCGGCCCGAATGCGTGGCCCATGACCTTCACCCGGGCTATATGAGCAGCGAATATGCCCGGACCCTGACGCACATCAAGCGCATCCCTGTCCAGCACCACCATGCCCATGCCGCAGCCTGCATGGCCGAGCACCATCTGGATGAACCGGTGCTGGCCGTCACCCTGGACGGCACCGGCTACGGCACGGACAGCCACATCTGGGGCGGTGAAATCCTGCTGACCACCCGGAAAACTTTCACCCGGAAAGCCCATCTTTCCTATATTCAACTGCCGGGCGGCGATGCTGCCGTCCGCGAGCCCTGGCGCATGGCCGTATCCCTGCTTTACCGGACGTTCGGCCAGGGAGTTTTCGACCTGGATCTGCCCTTTCTGCGTGAAACAGATAAAAAAAAGGTCTCCTTTATCTGCCAGATGATGGATAAAGATCTGAACTCACCCCTGACGTCCAGTGCGGGCCGGATGTTTGATGCGGTTTCAGCGCTTTTGTGCATCCGGCAGGAGATCACATACGAAAGCCAGGCTGCCATGGAACTTGAAGCCATTGCAGGAAACCTGCCCGGTCATGGGTATGATTTTCATATTTCAACCCCTGCCCGGATGTTAACGAACGATCAGGAAAACAGGCCGCATGGTCTTGCAACAGACGACAATACCCAAAGCATGGTAGAAATTGACCTGATACCCGCTGTCAGGCAGATGGTGCAGGATATCCGGCAGGGAATCAGCCCGGGACGGATCAGTGCGAATTTTCATGCCACCCTGGTCAATGCCTTTTCACAAGCGGCGCTCATCATCAGCCGGGAAACCGGGATCGATAAAATCGTTCTGTCCGGTGGTGTGTTTAATAATGTCACCATCTTAAAGAATATGGTTCATGCCCTTGAAGAAACGGGCATGACCGTCTATACCCATACGCTCACCCCCGCAGGAGACGGCTGCATCAGCCTGGGCCAGGCTGTGGTGGCGGCAGCTTTGGAAGGAAATTAAACCATGGCACTGAAATATATTGACGAATACCGGGATGCGGATCTTGCAAAAGATCTTTCAGCAGCCATAAAGAAAAGTTCTAAAAAGGAACTGCGGCTCATGGAGGTCTGCGGCACCCATACCATGTCCATTTTCCGGTATGGCATCAGAAGTCTGCTTCCTCCCAATATCTCCCTGCTGTCCGGCCCGGGATGCCCGGTCTGCGTAACGGCCCAGAAAGACATTGATGCCTTTGTTGCCTTTGCAAAAATAAAAAACATGATTGTCACCACCTTCGGCGACCTGATCAAGGTCCCGGGTTCCGGGTCCAGCCTGGGACATGAAAAAGCCATGGGCGCAGATGTCCGCATTGTCTATTCCATTTTTGATGCGGTAAACATTGCCTCAGAAAACAAGGATAAAACGATTGTTTTCTGTGCCGTTGGATTTGAAACCACGATTCCCACCATTGCCGCAGGAATCCTGATGGCCCAAAGCCGGAACCTGGACAATTTTTTTATTTACACCGCCACAAAACTGACCCCGCCGGCGCTGGCCGCTTTAATGGAAACAGACAAGGTAAAAATTGACGGATTTATCCTTCCCGGTCATGTCTCGGTGATCACCGGGATCCGCGCTTACCACGGCATATTTGAAACATACCATATCCCGTCTGCGATTGCAGGATTTGAACCCATTGATATCCTGACCGCTGTTCTCCACCTGGCGCGACAGAACGAATCCGACCGGCCTGCCCTTGAAAATCTCTATCCGCGTGCCGTGTCTGAAAACGGCAATGAAAAGGCAAAAGAAATCATGAACCAGGTCTTTGATGTCAGCAATGCGGTCTGGCGGGGAATCGGCACGATCCAGGACAGCGGCATGCGCCTGAAAAAAGTCTTTCATTCCTTTGATGCCGCCCGATATTTCAAGATTGATCTTCCGGATCTGCCCGAGCCTGCCGGGTGTTTATGCGGACAGATCCTGATGGGACTGAAAACCCCTGAAAACTGCAGACTGTATAAAAATCAATGTACCCCCATGACACCGGTGGGGCCCTGCATGGTTTCCAGCGAAGGCACGTGTGCCGCGTTTTACAAATATTCATAGGAAAAACAACATGACCCAGGACATTATCAGGTTAGACCACGGCTCAGGCGGGAAAATTTCCCACTCCATGTTTAAGGAACTGATCCTTCCCCTGTTTGACAATATGGCCCTGTCCAGGCAGGATGATGGGGCTGTCCTTGATGTTGACCCGGGACAAATCTCCTTTTCAACGGATTCTTATGTGGTGGATCCCATTTTTTTCCCGGGCGGAAATATCGGTGATCTTGCAATCAACGGCACTGTCAATGACATCAGCATGATGGGTGCCGTCCCGAAAGCCATCAGCGCGGGCCTGATCCTGGAAGAAGGCCTGGCCTTGAAAGATCTTAAAATCATTCTTGAAACCATGGCCCGGGCGGCTAAAAAAGCCGGCGTCCATATTGTCACCGGAGACACCAAGGTGGTGCCCAAAGGAAAAGCCGACAAGATATTTATCAACACTTCAGGCATCGGTATCATCCCTGCGGGTGTCAACCTGTCCGGCTGCAATGCAAGGCCCGGGGACAAAATCATTGTCAGCGGCACCATTGCCGATCACGGGATCACCATTTTAAGTTCAAGGGAAGGCCTGCAATTTGATTCAGATATCCAAACCGATTCCGCGCCGTTGAACCTCATGGTTCAATCCCTTGTTCAGTCAGACTGCGATCTTCACCTCCTCCGGGACCCCACCCGCGGCGGCCTGGGCACCACGTTAAACGAAATTGCGGCCCAGTCAAATGTGGGCATCCGCATTGATGAATCCTGCCTCCCGGTGAAAGGCACGGTCCGGGGAATTTGCGAACTGCTCGGGTTTGATCCGCTATATATTGCCAATGAAGGCAAACTCATCGCTGTTGTGGCCCCCCAGGATTGTGAAAAAGCGCTCCAGATCATCCAGGAAAACGAATACGGAAAAGATGCCGCCGTCATTGGTGAAATCACGGCAGTTGAGCCGGGAAAGGTCTATTTAACCACCCTTGTGGGCGGCCTGCGCCGGGTGGACATGCTGGCCGGCGAACAACTGCCCAGGATCTGTTGACAACAATCGGACCTTATTTTTTTTCCAGAGTTACACCAAAGGATTGAATAGCACTCACCAGCTTATCGATCAGAAGGGGAAACGCCTGTTGGACCTCATTGGAAAATTCAAGGCCTGCGTCCAGTTTCCCTGGTTCAATGCCTATGAGGATAATTTTTCCTGGAAGACAGCCGGTGAGGGTTGCCGCCCCAAGGACCTCGGAAAGT
>JBNKNP010000476.1:0-23025 GCA_050293905.1 Desulfobacteraceae bacterium
ACTCGGAAGAAGTCCGCCAGTACCTGGGTATGTTCAGCCCGGATCAGCCCGGTCCGCTCACTGATTTTGCCGCCGGGATTACTACGGCATCGGGTGAGGATTTACAGGCCGTACTGGAATTTCCCCGTATCATGGACCGGATGAAAAAGGTGATGATGCTGCTGCAAAAAGAGATTGAAATTGCCAAGCTCCAGAGCCAGATTCAAAAAGATATTAATACCCAGGTGGATGAAAACAAGCGCAAGTTCTTTTTAAAAGAACAGCTCAAAGCGATCCAAAAGGAGCTGGGCCTGCAGAAAGACGATAAGACATCTGATGTGGACAAATTCAAAGAAAAATTTGCAAAGCTTGTTCCGCCTGAGCACGTAGTTAAGCGCTTTGAGGAAGAAATAGAAAAATTATCCGTGCTTGAAACCGGGTCATCGGAATACGGGGTAACCCGGAACTATTTGGACTGGGTGACATCCTACCCCTGGGGTGTCTATTCCGAGGACAAAATTGATATTGAACGGGCGGAAAAGATTCTCGACCGGGATCATGCAGGCTTAAAAGACGTGAAAGAACGGATTATAGAGTTCTTTGCCGCAGGGATATACAAACAGGATGTCGCAGGTTCAATTATCCTGTTTGTGGGCCCGCCGGGTGTTGGTAAAACATCCATTGGAAAATCCATTGCCGAAGCTCTTGGCCGCAAATTCTATCGCTTCAGTCTAGGCGGTATGCGGGATGAGGCCGAAATTAAGGGGCATCGCCGTACCTATGTTGGGGCATTGCCGGGAAAAATGGTCCAGGCGCTCAAGGATACCGGGGTAGCCAATCCCGTGATCATGCTGGACGAGGTGGACAAGATCGGCATGTCCTACCAGGGGGACCCGGCGTCTGCCCTGCTTGAAGTACTTGACCCGGAACAGAATATCGAATTTCTGGACCACTACATGGATCTCCGGATGGATCTGTCAAAAGTGCTGTTCATCTGTACGGCCAATCAGCTGGATACCATTCCGGCCCCGCTTTTAGACCGTATGGACCGGATTAACCTGTCCGGTTATATCACACAGGAAAAAATGGAGATTGCCAGAAAGCATTTATGGCCCAAGCTGTTGAAGCGGAACAACCTGACATCGAAAATCATCACGATTACCGATCCCACCATCCGGCATCTGATTGAAGGATATGCCAGGGAAGCCGGGGTAAGGAACCTTGAGAAACTGTTGAACAAAATCATTCGCAAAAGCATTGTCAGTATTTTAAAAGAAAAGAAGAAAAAGGTCCAGGTCACGATCAAATCCCTTGAAAAATATCTTGGAGTGCCGGTTTTTAAACACGAACAGCAGATGTCCGGGGTGGGGGTCGTCACCGGCCTTGCCTGGACCCAGATGGGTGGTGCAACCCTGCCCATTGAAGCGGCCCGGGTGCATGAAAAAAATCCAGGATTCAAACTCACGGGAAAGCTTGGCGATGTCATGCAGGAATCAGCAACCATCGCTTACAGCCATGTCCGTGCCAATCTGAAAACCTTTAATATTAAAAAGGCTTATTTTGACAAGGCCTTTATCCACATCCATGTTCCCGAGGGGGCAACGCCCAAGGACGGCCCCAGTGCCGGTGTGACCATTGCAACCGCCATTGTTTCCCTTGCCACGGGCAAAGCCATTAAAAGGTCCCTGGCCATGACCGGAGAAATTACGCTTACCGGAAAAGTACTTCCCGTGGGGGGAATTAAGGAAAAGATTATTGCTGCCCGTCGGATCGGGATCAATGAAATTATCCTGCCGGAGGGATGTATGCCGGAGTTTAAAAAATTGCCCGAACACATTAAAGCGGGAATAAAATTTCATTTTGCCAAGAAATTTAAAGATGTATACGCGATTGCGTTTAAATGAACCTTCCCGCTGTTATCGTGTTCTTAAAGGCGCCTGAAAAGGGGCGGGTGAAAACTAGGCTGTGTCAGGATCTTGATGACGGCTTTGGCTTAAAATTATACCAGGCCTTTGTTCTGGATACTCTTTGTGTCGTGGCACCGTTTAACCACACCTTTGTTTTTTTTCAGCCGCCTGGAAAAGATAAAGAGATTAAAAAATGGCTGGGGCCCGAACATACCTATGTTGCCCAGCAGGGAGAAAACCTGGGAAGGAAAATGGCACATGCGTTTGAGACGGTGTTTGGAATGGGCTTTAACCAGGCTTTGCTTATCGGTACGGATATTCCTGAAATAACCACGGATATACTGGCCAAAGCTGTTCAGTGTCTGTTGGATAAGAAGGCCGTGATCGGGCCGGCCGGAGATGGAGGGTATTATTTGATCGGATTTGAAAAAACAGGATTTTCCAATGATTTTTTTAAAGATATTACCTGGTCCGGTCCCACGGTTTTCGATCAGACAACATCAGCGTTTAATAACTGCTTGCTTGAATATACCTGTCTGCCTGTGCTGGATGATATTGATACGGTTCATGACCTGAACCGCCTGAAACATCGAATGGCAGCCGGGCAGACCATCGGGACGCATACGGCAAAGGTGCTGCAGTCGTTATGAGGCCTGATCTTTCTGTGATTATCCCGGTCATCCATGAAGGCAACCGGATTAATGATGCCCTTGACCGGCTTGGCAGACAGCAGGGTTGCGCTAAAATGGAAATCATTGTTGTGGACGGTGATCCTGCAGGTTCGACCATCCAATGCATAAAGGACACTTCGGTGATCTCCCTGGTGTCGCCTCCGGGCAGAGGGGTGCAGATGAACCAGGGGGCGGCCCGAGCCTCAGGGCGGATCCTTCTTTTTCTTCATTGCGACACTTTCCTGCCTGAAAACGGTTTAAGCGGCATCCTCAAACTGATGGAAAAAAAGCAGGTTCAAGCCGGAGCCTTTGACCTTTGCATTGATAAACAGGGGCTGTTGTTCCGGGTTATTGAGAAGATATCTTCTCTTCGGTCACGGCTTACCCGTATCCCTTACGGGGATCAGGCTGTTTTTATCAATCAGGCGTATTTTTCCGCCATCGGCCGGTTCCGGGGGATTCCGATTATGGAAGATGTGGATCTCATGCGGCGGATTAAAAAAGACCGGCAGCCCATTGGGTTTTTAAACACAAGAGTCCTTACCTCTGCCCGGCGCTGGGAAAAAGAAGGCCTGGTTCGGTGTACTCTTAGAAACTGGCTGCTGCTGGCCCTGTTTTTATGCGGTGTTTCCCCTGAACAGCTGTCGAAATTTTATCGGTCCTGAACAGACACGCTTATTTCCGGCCTTATGTTAATCTTTAGCTTTATACCAAGGCTTTTATCCTGTCCCAGGCCGGCTCAGACAAGTGAGCGCCCATGACCTGGCAGACTTCATACCCGCAGGCCGAGGCAATCTTTCCGGATCTTTCAATGGATAGTCCATTGGCAATGCCGAAGAGGAAGCCAGCGGCCCAGAGATCTCCGGCACCGGTAGTATCAATGGGGGGATGGCCGTTCACGGGCTCTATCCGGGTAACGGATCCGCCATGGGAAACATAACTGCCTCTTTCGCCGACTTTTAATACGGCATATGAAACATGCTCGGACAACGCTTTGACAGCCTCTTGTTCATCATCATATCCGGTATATGCCTTGGCCTCATCTTCATTGGCAATAAGAATATCCACATGGGTTTTAATGATTTTTTCAAGAACAGGCCTGGCAGTATTGACAACCTCAAAACTGGCCAGATCAAGGGCAATCATTGCGCCTGCCTGTTTTGCAGCGTTTAGCGACGCCATCATCAGCGACTCGTTAAACAGCAGGTACCCTTCAATCATGGCAATGGCGGTATCCTTGAACATGTCGGCAGTGACGGTCTGTGGTGCAAGTTCGGTGGAAGCTCCTAAAAAGGTAAACATGGACCGCTGTGCATCCGGTGTTACCACAGACAATACTTTTCCGGTGGGAGAATCCCCGGTGGAGACAATGGGCTCCACATGGCAATCAGTCACCTGTTTTTCAAAGGTTTCACCATAGGTATCCTTTCCCCGTTTGCCGATAAACCGGGCATCTCCGCCAAGGCAGCCCACGCCCACAATTGTATTGCAGGCAGCCCCGCCCGGAACAACAATGGGTGTATTGGGGCTTTTTGAAAGAATCTGCTGGATTTCATGGTCATCAACCAGGGTCATTCCCCCTTTTTCTTTCCCCAAATCCATTAAAAACTGGTCTGATTCATTGATTAAAATATCTACCAGGGCAGAACCGATACCCGTAATTCTGGTTGCTTTTTTTTCCGGCATTGTTTTCTCCAAGGGTTAACTTAAGGTTTTATTTTCCTCAGGTAACTATGTTAATGAAATTTTTTTAGAAAGCATAGAAAATGCAGCATAATTGTCAAGTCTTTTTGTCTGGGAGCCTGCAGGATTAAAAAACCGGTCCCGCAGTTTCACAGATCATTGACAAATTTAGAATAAACCCTTATTAATGGGAGACTTTAATTCATTTAATAGATTAGAATACATTTTTCCGAAGATAAAAGGAGTCTGTAATGTCAGAACAACAATCTTTCATGTTTACTTCAGAATCTGTTACTGAAGGACATCCCGATAAAGTCGCGGATGCCATTTCAGACAGCATTCTTGACGCCATTATGACCGAGGATACAAAATGCCGTGTGGCATGTGAAACACTGGTCACCACCGGGCTGGCCATGGTGGCTGGTGAAATTACCACAGACTGCTATGTGGATATCCCGGACGTGGTCAGAAACACCATAAAAGATATCGGGTACAATTCTTCAAGCATGGGGTTTGACTGGCAGACATGCTCGGTTATTACAAGCATTGATCAGCAATCCTCCGACATTGCCCAGGGTGTTGATGAAGGTGCCGGGCTGTATAAGGAACAGGGTGCCGGCGACCAGGGGTTGATGTTCGGGTTTGCAACCAATGAAACACCTGAATTAATGCCCATGCCCATTATTTATGCCCATAAACTCACCAAACGGCTGGCCCAGGTCCGGAAAAACGGCGCGCTTGATTTTTTAAGGCCTGACGGGAAGTCCCAGGTGACCATTGAATATGTGGACGGCAGGCCAAGACGGGTGGACACGGTGGTTGTTTCAAGCCAGCATTCGCCGGATGTGTCCTATGATGATTTAAAAATGGCCATTATCCGGGAAGTCATTAAAAAAGTAATTCCCGAAGAAATGATAGACGGCGACACCCGGTTTTTTATCAATCCCACCGGACGGTTTGTTGTGGGCGGTCCAATGGGGGATTGCGGCGTGACCGGCCGGAAAATTATTGTTGATACCTATGGCGGTCAGGGCAGCCACGGCGGCGGATGTTTTTCCGGTAAAGATCCGTCTAAAGTCGACAGAAGTGCATCCTATATGGGCCGGTATGTCGCAAAAAATCTTGTTGCTTCCGGCATTGCAGACAAATGCGAGGTCCAGGTGGCATATGCAATCGGTGTGGCAGAACCCGTGTCCCTGCTTGTTGATTTCATGGGAACCGGAAAAATTTCTGAAGCAAAGGCAGTTGATATTGTAAAACAGGTATTTGACCTGCGGCCGGCAGCAATTATTCAAACCCTGGATCTTCTGCGTCCGATTTATAGAAAAACGTCGTCTTACGGCCATTTTGGAAGAAAAGATCCTGATTTTTACTGGGAACGGACCGACAAGGCAGACCAGATAAAGGAACTTGCCGGAATTTAATTTTTCAATCTCTGATTTTAAAGGCCGCCCGGACACTATTGAAATCCCGGCGGCCTTTTTTAATTTCCCGCAGGAATAAAAAGCCTTACTCCTTGCCCAGCAGCTGTTGTAATCGATTTCATGCTTTTGAATTCTATCGCAATTTTCATTAAAGATTGACAAAAAAATAAATACATGTACAATGAATAAACATATCAATATATTTTGATATGTTTATTTAAAGCCGATTTTAAAGGAGTGTTCACATGGCAAACCCCACCAATGACGTATCATTTATCGAGCTTGACCTGGATTTAAAATATAAGGTCAAGGATATTGCCCTTGCAGAAGAGGGCCACAAAGACATGCAGCTTTCAGAAAAAGAGATGCCCGGGCTCATGGCGATCAGGGAAAAATACGGCCCTGAAAAACCGCTGAAAGGCTTAAAAATCATGGGCAGTCTTCATATGACCATTCAAACGGCCATGCTCATTGATACCTTGTATGAACTGGGAGCTGATATCCGCTGGGCCTCGTGTAATATTTTTTCCACCCAGGATCATGCTGCAGCCGCCATTGCCGAAAAAGGATCAGCTGCCGTCTTTGCCTGGAAAGGGGAAACCCTTGAAGAGTTCTGGTGGTGTACGGAACAGGCGCTGCTCTGGCCGGATGGATCCGGGCCGGACCTGATTGTTGATGACGGCGGGGATGCGACCTTGTATGTTCACCAGGGGGTTAAGATTGAAAAAGATCCGGCTGTGCTGGATGTTCCAACCCACAGCCTGGATGAAAAGTGTCTCATGGACAGAATGAAAGTCAGCTATCAGAAAAATCCCCAGCAATGGACCAACATCGCAAAAAAAATCAGGGGTGTCTCAGAGGAGACCACCACGGGCGTACATCGGTTGTATCAACTGGCTGAAAAAAATGAACTGCTTTTTCCGGCCATTAATGTGAATGACTCTGTGACCAAGTCAAAATTTGATAACCTTTACGGCTGCCGTGAATCCCTGGCAGACGGCATTAAACGGGCAACCGATGTCATGATTGCCGGTAAAACAGTTGTTGTGGCGGGTTATGGGGATGTGGGCAAGGGATGTGCCGCCTCTATGAAGGGGTATGGCGCTATTGTGTGGGTCACGGAGATTGATCCGATCTGTGCTCTCCAGGCAGCCATGGAAGGGTACCGGGTTGTCACCATGGAAGAAGCAGCTCCCCATGGAGATATCTTTGTGACGGCCACAGGGAACTATCATGTGATCACAGGAGCGCATATTGAACAGATGAAGGATGAATCCATTATCTGCAATATAGGACACTTTGATAATGAAATCGAAATGAGCTATCTTGACAATCATCCCAAGGCACAGAAAATCAATATTAAACCCCAGGTGGACAAATGGGTTCTTGAATCAGGCAGATCCGTTATTGTTCTGGCCGAGGGGCGGCTGGTCAACCTTGGGTGCGCCACAGGTCATCCAAGCTTTGTCATGAGCAACAGCTTTTCAAATCAGACCCTGGCTCAGATTAAGCTTGCAAAGGAAGATCTTGAGACAAAGGTGTACACCCTGCCAAAGGAACTGGATGAAGAAGTGGCCAGGCTTCATTTGAAGAATCTGTCCGTGACCCTGACCAGACTGACCCAGGAACAGGCGGATTATCTGGGGCTTCCCATCAATGGCCCGTTTAAATCTGACCATTACAAATATTAAATATCATCAACGGCCAGGGGCTTCCCCTGGCCGTTTAAAATTATAAACCATCCTTAAATTCAAAATAATTTAATTATTTCAAGATATTATGTATATATAAGAATAAGTGGCATTTAAAAAGTTCAAAATTTTGAACTTTTTGTCCGCGTAATTATATAAAACAGGGATAAAAAGAATACTTAAAAAAATGATGTTTTTATAACTAATTGAAAAAACTAAACTTTTTATTTTTTAAACACGATTGGCACGCAAGTTGCTTTTATAAATATTCAACATACGAAAAGATAATTTTTTCATCTTTTTTTCCTTTTCTGAAAAAGGCTGCTTTAAAAAAAAGCAGCCTTTTTCAGTTTTGGAGCTTTACGACATACTGTCTTACCATATATAAAGGATCGAATCCGGTCAGCAGATCTGTGACTTCCGGATCAGAGAGCGGACAAGAAGACTGCCGAGAATGGCCAGACATTCAGCATCAAGATAGTGTTCTGCGCATCGTTCAAATAAAAGAGTGGCCTTGGCATCAAACAGCTCGTCTTTGTCATTGAACAATACGGCAATGGGGATTTTTGGCAAAACATTTATCTGGACAGACAGATCATAATCAGCGCTGAACGTTACAGGAGATGCACCCAGTTTCCGGGCCGCATTTTTAAGATGGTCAAGCCTGCCGGAAAACGCATGGCAAAGTTTTTTTTCAACATCATTGGAAAAAAAAACCGTTAACGGGCCTGAATCCTTAAGATCCCGGAATGACACCATGTCATTTTCTTCGGGTTTATATTGGGAGCCCATTATCAGATACCGGCATAATACAATGGTTGTATCATAGGATGTTTGCCTGCCGGAATCATCATAAATGTTCTGTCTGCCAATGGTACAGGTTTTACCCAGAAATTGGACCTGGTAATCATCCTTGGTTTGGATTAATCCCAATGGTTGGGCAATGGAAGACAAGTCAAGGGACCTGATTTTTTTTAAATAGGTCTCACAGGTCTGTCTGAATATCGGGTTGGTGCCGTGTGTGTTTTCGGATTTGTTTCCCATTGTTTTTTTATATCCGGTGTGTGAGAGAAATTCAACCTTGAAAAACAAGAGGGTTTGCTTCGGGGGGGCTGGAACCGCCATGGCCCATCCCATCTATCCAATTGACTTTTTTGCTGATAATGACTACAAAAAACAAGTGGAAATTTCCATCGGGAAACGCGGGTCTCAGTCCGGGTGGGACGGAAGTTGTGAACACACTGACAGGGTTAATCTTTTAAGACAAAGGAATGTTGTATGCCGATTGCAGATAGAATGGTTGATATGGTCAAAGCAGCTTCCATGATCCGGGAGATGTTTGAGCAGGGAATCCGGATGAAGGAACAATACGGAGCAGACAAGGTGTATGATTTTTCCCTTGGAAATCCTGATGTGCCGCCGCCGCCTGTTGTCAAAGACACCCTGCTGGATCTGATCAATGATGAAAACACCACCCATGGCTATATGCCCAACATGGGATTTCCGGGGGTCCGAAAGGCCCTGTCCGATTATCTGAATCAGGAATATAATATCAGGCTGACGCAGGATTTGATTGTCATGACAGTGGGCGCTGCCGGGGCACTGAATGATACCCTGCATGCCTTGATGAACCCGGGTGAGGAGATCCTGGTGCCGTCACCGTACTTTGTAGGATATCATCAATATGCCTTTATTTCCGGGACCCGCCTGAAACCTGTGGCATCACTGCCTGACTTCCATCTTGATCTTGCCGCAATTGAAAAGGCTGTCACCAAAAAGACCCGGGTGATGCTGATCAATTCGCCCAATAATCCCACAGGCGCTGTTTATAGCAAAAAGGAACTGGACGGTCTGGGCGATGTGCTGGAACGGGCCAGTAAAAAATTCGGCAGGCGCATTTACCTGGTATCGGACGAACCGTATCGCAGGATTGCCTATGATGTGGATGTGCCCTCCGTATTTGATGTCTATCCCCATACTGTTCTGCTCACATCCTATTCAAAGGAACTCTCCCTTGCAGGAGAGCGGATCGGTTATCTTGCCATTCATCCGGAAGCCGAGGATGCCGCCCTGATCGCGGGCGCTGCAGGTGTGGCCAACGCCATGATGGTGGTGAATGCACCATCACTTTTTCAGCAGGTGGTCGGCAGGCTCCAGGGGGTGTGTGTGGATGTCTCCATTTACCGGAAGCGGCGGGACATGTTCTGTAAAGGCCTTGCGGCTGCCGGATATGAATTTGATGTGCCCCAGGGCGCGTTTTACCTCTTTCCCAAAAGCCCCATTGAAAACGACATTGAATTTGTTAATGTTTTAAAGGAACACCGCATCCTGGCGGTTCCTGGAACAGGGTTCGGCGGTCCGGGGTATTTCAGGCTATCCTATGCAGTGCCGGATGTGACCATTCAAAATTCTTTTGAGGGATTTAAACGGGCTATTGACAGTATTAGATAGTTAAGTGTCCGATAGTTATTTGATAAACTGATCCGGGTTGTTCATGAATGCTTTATAGATGGTGTAGTAATCGGTTTGTTCATATGATACCGGCATGATGGAAGCTTGATCAAAAGAATAGATCCGCGTGTCCGGGCAGGCCAGGAGAATGGGCGAGTGGGTGGCAATAATAAACTGGGCCTCGCCTTTGTGATTGAAGCTGTTAAGCAGGTTGATCAATTCAACCAGAGAAGCAGGCGATAGTGCTGTTTCAGGTTCATCCAGAAAATACAGTCCCTTGAGTCGATACCGGGATGAAAAATAGGCCATCAAAGATTGCCCGTGGGACTGGGTGATCAGGGATTTTCCGCCAAAATAGTCCAGCATGTTTTCATCATTCATTGCCCATTCCTCAAGATTCCGGGCAAAATCGCTAAATATCTGTGAACTGAAAAAAGATCCTTTTACCGGCCCGTTGCGCCAGGTGACGGAAAGCGATTTGTATAAGGCCTCTTCATAGGGATTATTGTTTGCCCGGATATTGAAATCGTTCTGCCAGATATGGATACCGCACCGCAGGGCAAGGGCTTTGAGAAGTGTTGATTTGCCCGTGCCGTTTTCACCGATGAAGAAAGTAATGGTTGAATTGAAATCAAGGTGTTTGGTCTGTTGAAGGATGCTTAAATTATACGGATAGACATCTTTCACCGGAAAAAGGTCTGAATGGATGGCCGCCTGGTTTAAATGGATCAATCCTTTGGTTCCTGGTTCTTTTTTGCCTGTTCAATAAGTTCAATCAAAGACAGGATTTTCGGCTGACCCGTGTTAAGGAAAATGGTACTGAAATCCTGCGCTGTCAGGTTTTCTTTTAAAAAGGTGTGAACATCAAAATAATGATGCCAGCAGTCAAGGGCTTTGAAACAGGGAAATCCGCTGTTCTCGAATTTGCAGTAGGAAAAATTAATCTGATGGCCCAGACGGGGACATCGTATATTGACGGTTTTATCCGGAGGTGTCTTTGACAATTTGTCTGATGAAGATTTCATATGGACCGGTATGGCTCTGTTTTTTTTATCGGATGAACATACCCGCAGGCGCCGTGCAGCAGCCGATGCCTGCGGGCAGGATGTTTCTATTATGTGGCCTGCCTGGGTTTTGGCAGGTTTTCAATATCTTTTAATGCAATGTCAATGGTCTCCTGGGGCAGGTCATAATTGGCCAGTTTTCCCCTGAAATAGGATTCGTAGGCTGCAAGGTCCACCAGACCGTGGCCGCTCCAGTTGGCAAGGATGGTTTTTTCTTTTCCCTCCTCCTTTGCTTTCAATGCCTGTTTGATGGTCATGGCCACGGCATGGTTGCATTCCGGGGCACTGATAAACCCTTCTGAACGGGCAAAGGTCAAACCGGCCTCAAAGGTTTCCATCTGATGGATGGCTTCTGCCCGGACAATTCCGTCCAGAACGAGCTGGCTGACAATGGGGGCCATGCCGTGATATCTCAGTCCGCCGGCATGGATGGGGGCGGGGACAAAATTATGACCCAGGGTGTGCATGGGCATCAGGGGCGTCATCTGAACCGTATCGCCGAAGTCATAGGCAAAGGGTCCGCGGGTGAGAGTCGGGCAGGAAGCAGGTTCCACGGCAATGATGTCAATGTCTTTTCCGTTTATTTTGTCTCTTGCAAAAGGGGCGGCAAGTCCGGCAAAGTTACTGCCGCCGCCGGCTGAGCCGATTATAATATCCGGATAGTCCCCGGCCATCTCCATCTGCTTGACGGCTTCAAGGCCAATGACGCTCTGGTGGATCATCACATGATTTAATACGCTGCCCAGGGCATATTTGGTGTCCGGGGTAGTAACGGCAGCCTCAACCGCTTCGCTGATGGCCATGCCCAGGCTTCCCGGTGAATCCGGATCCTTTTCAAGGATACTCCGGCCGGACTTGGTTTCCGTGCTCGGGCTGGCAACGCAATTGGCGCCCCAGGTTTCCATCATCAGGCGGCGGTAGGGTTTCTGGTTGTAAGAGATTTTTACCATAAAAACTTTGCATTCAATGCCGAAAAAGGCGCAGCACATGGAAAGTGCACTGCCCCATTGACCGGCCCCGGTTTCCGTTGTGATTTTTTTGGTTCCGGCCACTTTGTTATAATATGCCTGGGCAATGGCCGTGTTGGGTTTGTGCGATCCTGCCGGACTCACCCCTTCATTTTTAAAATAAATTTTGGCCGGGGTCTCAAGTGCCTTTTCAAGATTATATGCGCGAAACAGCGGTGACGGCCGCCAGATGGCATATTTATCCAAGACTTCGTCAGGTATGTCAATCCAGCGGTCCTGGCTGACTTCCTGTTCAATCAGGTTCATGGGAAAAATCGGAGCAAGGTCTTCGGGCCCGCATGGTTTACCGGTTCCCGGATGCAGAGGCGGTTCCATCGGCGTGGGCATATCCGCCATGATATTATACCATTTCCGCGGCATATCTTTTTCTGATAAAACATATTTTTTAACCGTCATAGACTCTCCTTATTGACTATCGGTTCCAGGGCTCAAACCGTATTTACTTAAACCAAACCCTGTTTATTTTTAAAAATGATTTTCATCCATGCGTTTCCCAATTTTTTATTGGAATATAATAGCCAAGTCAAGCACTAACCCATGCAGATATGAAAAATTTTATCCGGCTGTTGAACACGGCAGCGTCCTTTGAAAAGAAAAAGGCAGCACCGGGAGGGGTGGTGCTGCCTTTTCTTTAGGAGGCAAAATAATAGTTACATTAATAGAGGTTGTTCTGTCCTGCGTTTTTGAATCCAAGGCCATGGCCTGTGGAATCAAAGGGTTAAATTCTTATCAACGTCACGTTTGACGTAAATATAATTTTGTCATCATTTTATTGGTTGTCAAGTAAAAAGTTATGCCTCGCTTACTTTTTATTGTTTTTTATCTTTTTTGTGCTATAAGTAAATGAGGGTGGATATCACCCGGAAAAATGCGAATAGATAAAAATACTTGAAATAAAATTAAAAAAAGGTAGATAATTGAACAGGTCAATACTGTAAATTCGCAAGACCAGAGCCGGTTGAACAGATCAAAATAATGTTAATGTTTCTAAAGAAAATAAATGGGAGATCGCACAAATGAAAAACTTTATCGCGTGTGTTTTTATTTTGGCCCTGATTCCGATGCTGACCAGCTGCGGTACGATTTATGGCGCAGCAGTGGATGAACGCAATGTGGGTACCATTGCATCGGACCATAAAATTAAAGCCAACATTTTAAAAAAATTCGCTGATGATGAACTTGTCGGCGTTCTTGACTTTGCAGTGTCAAGTTACAAGGGGCATATATACCTGATTGGAGAATATGACACCAAAGCCCAGAAAGAGAGAGCCGTTAAATTGGCCAGGGCACAGGAAGGTGTTACCGGCCTGACGACTTATCTGATTCCAAAAAATCCGAAAAGCCCGTGCGGCACAGCTAAGAATCTGGAACTTACGGCAAAAGTCAAAGCAGCGTTGATCAAGGATAAAGATATCTGGTCAACCAATGTTGATGTTAAAACCATGCAATGCACCACAGTGCTTTGGGGACTTGTCGGGTCAAAAACTGAAATCAGTAAAGCCATTGCCCACGCAAAATCCGTAAAAGGGGTGATCATGGTAAAATCGTTTCTTCAATCTGTAAAATAAACATTATGCACAAAGGCCCTGAGCCGGGGCTTTAAATCTCTTGACTTGTTGAAGGGGGAACCTTATTTTATAAAAGTTTCTTTGAATACGGGACAGTCACAGGCGGTGGAAAAGCCTGTTGTTCAATAATATGGTATAAAATGGAATAAAACAATCCGGTATTGAAAAATCCGAGCATTCGGTTTTCTTTATCAGATAATCGGGAAACACTCAAACTACAAAGGTGATAACATGACAGAAACGATTTTTGAATTTTTGCACACAATTGGCTTTAAACATCCCCTTCATCCGGCCCTGACCCACATTCCCATGGGCATGGTCATGGGCGCGGTCACTTTCCGGCTGGTTTCTTTAATTCCGAAATTCAAGCGGTTTGCCATAACCGGTTATCATTGTGTTATCCTTGCGATTTTAGGGATTGCCCCCACTGTTTTTGCCGGAGTCCTGGACTGGCAGCATACCTATAACGGTCAATGGGACTTTTTAATTATTTTAAAAATGATCCTGGCCAGTGTACTGACACTTGTCTTACTGATAATCGCCATAAAAGACGACCCGAACAACCCGAAAATTAATAATAAGACATTCTTGTATCTTTTTTGTGTTTTAATGGCCATCGGGCTGGGATTTTGTGGTGGTGAGCTGCAATACGGATAAAAAGAAGATATGAAAAATGGAGAAATAAAGATGAAAAAAATTGGTTTGATCATATTTGTGACAGTGTTCATGACCGTTTCAATTGCTTTTTCAAGCGGTGCAATGGAGTATCAACACAATCTTAAGGTAAAAGAGATGGAATTTTCATGGACGATTGAAGAAGAGAACATTCACGTGATGGTTTCTGCAGAAACAACCGGCTGGGTGGGCATCGGCTTTGGTCCTGAAAGTGCGATGATGGGAGCCAATATTATTATTGGTGCAGTCAAAGAAGGAAAAGTCAAGATAGAAGATCATTATGGTGCAAGAAAAAGAGGACATAAAAGTGATAAAAAACTGGGCGGGAAAAATAATGTGATCAACCCCTCGGGTACGGAAGTGGACGGGATAACCACAATTTCGTTTACTTTGCCGCTGAATACCGGTGATGAATGGGACAAACCCATAGATCCTGCCGGAATCACACGAGTTATACTGGCCCATGGGGCAGGAAAAGATTCCTTTAAAAACCGTCATCCCTTCAGGACTGTATATGATATTGACCTGGCCTCCGGGAAGAGCAAGAAAGTTAAATAATGCCTGACAGGTTAAAATTAAAAATCTGTGTTTCCATTCTGGCTGTATCTCTTGTCTTTGTTTCAGCATCTCTGGCTCAGAAAGAAGAGATACACCATGACCATGATAAAAATATGATGGAAATGGCGGCCCAGGTTGACGATGGGCTGACAAAACAGGTAAGTGTTGAAGAAAGACTCGGAAAAACAGCTGCCCTGGACACGGTTTTTAAGGATGAGAACGGAAAGGATGTAACACTGAAATCCGTTTTTGATAAACCTGTGGTGATTCTTCCTATCTATTTTACATGCCCGACGATCTGCAGTTTTCTTCAGGCCGATCTTGCCAAAGCCCTGAATGCTGTCGGCCCGGTGCCGGGCAAGGATTTTAACGTGGTGACCCTGAGTTTTGACGATGATGAAGATTCGTCCATGGCAAAGACGTCAAAACAGAATTACAACAACCTGATTGAAAGAAAATTCCCTCTGGAAAACTGGTTTTACCTGACCGGCGATAAAAAAAATATCCGGGAGCTGACCGATTCTTTAGGATATTATTTTATAAAAAAAGAAAAACATTTTTATATCCACCCGTCAGCTCTTGTGGTTCTGGCCAAAGACGGTAAAATCACCCGGTATCTTTACGGACCGAATTTTCTTGCCTTTGACCTTGGCATGGCCCTGGCTGAAGCGGAAAAAGGGAAAACCGGCATATCCATCAAACGCGGAGTCCTTTCCTTTTGTTTTGGATATGATCCTGAAAATAAAACATATGTTTTTAAAGTGTTCAGGATTACCGGGACAGCGATCCTGGTGCTGCTTTTCGGATTTCTTTTGTTTTTGTTGTACCCGTCTAAAAGAGACAAGTCTAAAAAGACTCAATAGTATCAAGATACACACAGAGGGTTGATCCTCAGATTATCGTCATTTTTATAAGATTTTGAGGCATATATGGAAGCTGTAAAATCATTTTTTGAAACTCCGGCTCCTGCAAAATACAAGGGGATCTGGTCCTGGCTGATAACCACGGACCACAAGCGGATCGGGCTGATGTACATGGCTGCTATCCTGCTCTGGTTTCTGCTGGGAATACTGCTGGGCGGGCTGATTCGTCT
Organism: Desulfobacteraceae bacterium; assembly: GCA_050293905.1. GTDB lineage: Bacteria > Desulfobacterota > Desulfobacteria > Desulfobacterales > Desulfobacteraceae > Desulfobacula. The sequence continues at coordinate 15,793 of JBNKNP010000476.1, forward strand.
GGAACTGATGTTCCGGGGTGAAACAATATTGACCGCGGAAGTGTATAATTCCGTGTTCACGCTCCACGGCGTGATCATGATTTTTCTGTTTATTATTCCGGGCATACCCGCCATATTCGGCAATTTCCTTTTACCGATTCAGATTGGCGCGGATGATGTGTTTTTCCCGAAATTAAACCTGCTCTCCTGGTATTTGTATATAACCGGCGGGGTTCTGGCCATTATTTCCCTTTTTTCCAATGGATTTGCAGATACAGGCTGGACCTTTTATGTGCCGTTTTCCATTTCCACCAAAACTAATGTATCCAGCACGGTTTTTGCCGCCTTTATTCTGGGCATGGCCTCCATGCTCACCGGCCTGAATTTTATTACAACCATTCACCGTATGAAAAAAAAAGAAATGCGCTGGATGCAGATTCCATTGTTCACCTGGACCCTGTATGCCACGTCCTGGGTACAGCTTCTGGCCACTCCGGTGGTTTCGATCACCCTGCTGCTGGTAATTGTTGAACGGTATGTCGGTGTCGGGCTTTTTGACCCTGCAAAGGGCGGGGATCCTATTCTTTATCAGCACCTGTTCTGGATGTATTCCCATCCAGCCGTTTATATTATGATTCTGCCGGGCATGGGTGTAATTTCAGAGATCATCCCGGTCTTTTCCCGAAAATCGATTTTCGGGTACAAGGCCATTGTGGCTTCTTCCATGGCCATTGCCGTTGCCGGTTCTCTGGTCTGGGCCCACCACATGTACACCAGCGGCATGAGTGATACTGCCGTGTTTGTATTTTCCCTGCTGACCTTTGTCGTGGCCATTCCTTCTGCCATTAAAGTGTTTTCATGGGTATCCACCTTGTATAAGGGGGCGATACAGATGGCCCCGCCGCTGTTTTTGTCCCTGTGCTTTATTTACCTGTTCAGTGTGGGCGGATTAACCGGCCTTGTGCTGGGGGCGGCCGGCCCTGATATCCATGTCCATGATACCCATTTTGTGGTGGCCCATTTCCATTTCACCATGTTCGGCGGAACCGGGTTTGCTTTTTTTGCTGCCCTTCATTTCTGGTGGCCGAAAATGTTCGGACGCATGTATAATTTTAAACGGGCCTATGTTGGAGCGATCCTGCTGACCGGGGGATTCATGTTTCATTATGTCCCCATGTTTATTGCCGGACTTGAAGGCATGCCTCGCCGTTATTATGATTATCTGCCCCAGTTTGAGAATTTGAATTTTTTTGCGGGATTTGGTGCCGCATTCATCATTGCAGGCATTTTTTTGATGGTGATCAACCTGCTGCTTTCATTTAAGGGGCCGCGGAATGCTTCATCAGATCCCTGGGGCGGTACTACCCTTGAATGGCAGACACCATCGCCTCCGCCGCTCCATAATTTCACTACCGAACCTCAATTGCTGGATTATCCTTATGATTTTACCGGTGTGGTTGAGCGGTACTCTGAATTGGATAATGAAAACGGCAATGGTCATACAGTTGAAAATAAACAAATGGATCAAAAAGGAGAATAGATGTCTTCCAGTTCAGATGAGTCAGGCAAAAAGCTGGGCATGTGGCTCTTTCTTTATACTGAAATCATTCTTTTCGGCGGCCTGTTCGTCCTTTATGCGGTTTATTTTTCACGGTATCCCGATGAATTCATTGAGGGCGGTAAAGAACTGAACCGGCTTATCGGTCTGGCAAATACGCTCATCCTTTTATTATCAAGCTTTACTGTGGCAGCCGCCATTACTGCCATTCAAAAACAGGAAAAGACAAAAGCCATGGCAGGTCTTGGTGTGTCCCTTTTCTGCGGACTTGTCTTTCTCGTAAACAAGTATTTTGAGTGGGGCCATAAAATTGAGCATGGTATTTTCCCAAACTCAGAGAAACTGGTGGATGGTCCGGGCGGGATTAATCAGTTTTTCGGACTTTATTATGTGATTACCGGTCTTCACGGGATACATATCATTATCGGCATGACACTGCTCACCGTCAGTCTGGTCTGTGTTAAAAGAGAAAAGGTCACGTCTGCCCGGTTTGCCCTTCTGGAAAATTCCGGGCTTTACTGGCACCTGGTGGATTTGATCTGGATCTTTATATTCCCTTTGTTTTACCTGGTGATTTAGGAGAGGATTGTGGAAATTAAACACCCTTCACACATTTTTGAATATTCAACACTGCTTAAAATCCTTTTGGCCCTGTTTGTTCTGACAGGCATAACTGTCGGTGTATCTTATCTTGATCTTGGAAAGCTCAACGTCTGGATTGCCTTGCTGATTGCTTCGTGTAAAGGAACACTTGTGCTGATGTATTTCATGCACATGAAGTTTGAGGGAAAAGTTCTGGCATATTCTTTTCTGGGTACGATTTTTTTTCTGGGCATCATGATCAGTTTTACATTCTGGGATGTTGCATTCAGATGAGGTAAAAAATGAATGAAATTATAAATCCGGCCACCCTGGTAGACCACTCGTTATATTTTATTATCGGGTTTTCCTTTGTGTTCTTGTTTGCCATCACCCTTGTCATGATCTGGTTTGTGATCCGTTACAGAAGAACCAGGCACCCAAAACCAGCCGATATCAGGAGCAACTGGAAACTTGAGACGGTCTGGGTTGCCTTGCCCACAATTATTGCGCTTTTGATGTTTGTTTCCGGCTGGCAGTCGTATACGGGTTTGCGAACGGTCCCGGATGACGCCATTGAGATTGAGGTCGTCGGCCAGCAGTTTTCCTGGCTGATGTATTATCCCAATGACAAGGAAACTGAAAATGAAATTGTTGTGCCGGTGGGCCGGCCGATAAAATTGAACATTACCTCGGAAGATGTGATCCACAGCCTGTTTATCCCTGCATTCCGGGTTAAAGTAGATGCGGTGAAGGGAATTGAAACCTATGCCTGGTTTCTGCCTGATAAAATCGGAGAATATTTTTTCCAGTGCACCGAATTCTGCGGCAGCAGCCATGCGGATATGACAGGCGTGCTCCGGGTGGTATCCAAAGAAGAGTACGAAAAATGGCTGGAAGAGGAAGATGAATGGTAATAAAATAATCCTGCGCCCGGGTGCGGTTTTTGGCACCTTCCCATGGTTGAAAGATTACCTGGAAATGTTCAAGCTTCATTTGTGCCTGTATATCAGCCTGTCTTCCGTTCTCGGCCATGTGGCGGCCAGGAATGAATTTTCCGTTTCCGCACTGGTGCTGGGCGGCATTGTCCTGGTTCTGGCCTTAGGGTCAGCAGTTTTGAACAATATCCAGGACCGCTACTATGACCTGGAATTTCCAAGAACGGTCAATCGAAGCCTGCCCCAGAAAAGAGTGCCGGTTCTGCATGCGTCCGTTATCAGTGCCTGTATGATTTTCACAGGTCTTGCAGGCCTTTATTGTATTGCCGGCAGGCCGTGTGTCATTGCCGGTTTTGCAGCAGTTGCGGCTTATAACGGGCTGTATACTCCGTTGAAGAAGAAAACTCTGATGGCCATCATTCCCGGTGCTGTCAGCGGCATGCTCCCGGTGCTCATCGGATGGACCGCTGCGGGCGGTTCAGTTTTCAACTCTGAAATTACCATGATAATGGGTGTTCTGGGATTGTGGCAGATCCCTCATTTTTTTATCATTCTTTTAAAAACCAGGGGGTGCCGTCAGATTCATCCGGCTGCCAGGCGATTTCCCTGTTTTACACGTTATTTTTCGTTGCAGCAGATTCAACACCAGGTTCTGATCTGGACAAGTCTTTACAGCCTGGCTATTTTTCTGCTTTTATTGAACGGGTTTATTGATCATCTCTGGATTGCAGGGCTTTGCGCATTCAATGCGCTGGGAATTCTTTTGCCGATGACAGCGCTCTGGTTGATGGCTGAACGCTTTAAACTTTCTTATGCCTTTACCGCGATTAATTTGTCCATGTTCGGTTTTTTTGCAGCCGGTATCTGCGATAAGATATTGATCTGAAATGATTCGGCTACAGCTGTTTTTCAGCCTGGATGAGGTCTTGGATGCCTGCATGAAGCTTTTGAACGATCATGGATTCAGTTATACCCAGCCGCTGCCTGTTGCTGATATCAAAAATCGCATTGTCCACCTGTGTTTTTTCGCCGCCTGTCCCCCGGATCTGCAGATCGTGTTGCCGGGCAATCCGGTTTAGAACCTGTCTGTTTTTTTCAAGTTTTTCCAGCCGGATATGGACGCCGGCCCGCATGGCTGTTCCGATATTGGTCGGACAGGATGTAAGGTATCCGTACTTGTGGTCCCGGACAAAATCAAACCGGCCTTCCAGAATGTTCAGCGTCCGGACCAACCGCTGAAAGACATGGCTGAGATCCGCAGATTTTTCCTGGCTGATGATTCGTAAATGATCTTCTTCATTGACCCAGATTCTTAATTGTCTGTCCGTAGAATAAAACACACCCCTGGATTTTGGGAAATCCGTGTTAAAGCCTGCTGCATCCTGAAATCGATCCCCTTTTTTAAATAAAAGCGTTCTGTCTTCAAGCAGATCCGGCAGGGATAAATCACTGTGCTCAAAAGAAACATATGAGCCGGCAAGCGGACCGTCCGGTTTGTCCAGAAAAGAAACGATTTTCTTTTCAAGATCCCGGCGCTGGGACAAATCCATGTGACAGCAGAAATCAAATCCTTTTATATTTCTTGCCACCCGGATCCGCGTAGAGAAAATATACCGGCCGTCAGGGTCAGGGCAGGGCAGTTCAGGCAGGGTTAAATCGCTATGGTGGGTCCGGGTTTTGGAAATGTGGTGATATTCATTGATAACAGCATCAAAAAGAGGTGAAAACACGTCGTAGGATTGGGCATCTCCTGCATAAAGTCCAATGTCTGAATCAGGATTTTTAATGCCCGAGGCAATGGCCCGGGCAAGGGTGAACCCGGATGATGTTTTTAAAGGTCCAAGGGTTTGTTTCAGAAGAGAGGAAAGATGTTTTTTGGCCAGGCAGTCAGCACTTATTGGGAATGTAAGACCTGTCAATTTTCAATCCGTCAATTTTGTAAGCATAAAGGAGAAAATCAGCTTTCATAAGCAGACGCCTGGGTGGAGATCCCTTTGGCCAGAGTCGTCTGGAGGCGGTCCAGGATATGGCACTCCCTATGGCATTTCGGCATGCTGGATCTGTTTTCACACTCATTGCACGGGCTCTTGGTCAAATACCCGATTTCAAAGTCAAACAGATCTCTTTTAATAAAATTTTGCATTGGTTCTTATCTGATAATTGTTGTTTATTCTGTTTATTCGACCTTTATATACCAGTTGCCGGAAGAATCGTCAATATCCGGCAGAAAAGGTGTTTTGTATAATGAAAAATACGGCCAATTTTTTTGTTGAACTTGATTTTTGCAGCCACGCATACTATATAGACTATTTCAATATTAATTAATCAGCATTGAGAAAAAAGGCTTGAATCATAGTGGCAGAATCAAAATTTGCAGAATTAAAGGAAAAGGAAAAGGAGACGAGACGGCAGATTGTTGTTGAATCCGCTCTGGCCCTTTTTGCTAAAAAACCATTCTATGAAGTGGGAATGCGGGAAGTGGCCAACGAGGCGGGGATTTCACCGGCAACCATCTATCGCTATTTTCCCAGCCAGGAAGAATTGTTTAACGAAGCCTTTATCCAGGATATTAATTCCGCCAGCAAAGCGTTTCGAAAAATGGTTCAAAAGGATGAACCTGCCAGTATTGAAGAGTTTGCCATTGCCCTGGTCGATCATTTGAATGATAACGAGTCGACCTTTCAGATGATGACCTATCTGATGCTCAAGGATGATCTCGAAAAACCGATGGTGGGTAAATTTGATTCCGTGACCAAGATTTTTTTTGATCTTTTTGAAGAACTTCTGGTCAGGCACGGAGTGAAAAAAGACAATGCGCGGCTGTATTCCCAGGCATTTATCGGTTCCTGTGCCGGTATATTGATGACCTTTAGAAACTATCCGTTAAAAGATGCCAAAGCCATCAGAAAACATATTATAAAACTGGTTAAAATGACCGCTGACCTTTATACCGGTCAACTGCTGAACAAGTAAAAAAAACATTCCGGTTTTTATCTTTTTTTCATGCTTGACACCTCTTTTCACAAGATTATATTAATCACGGTGCCGTCTTAAGAGAAGCTGTTTTGTTTCGGATAGTTATTGAATTTAACGAATAAAATCAGGGGTTGAAGGGCTATGGAAGATATCACACAATCGATCGAAAAAAATCACCTGTTAATTTCAAACATACGCAAAGAGATCTCCAAAGAACTGGTGGGACAGGAGAAATTGGTGGACAGCCTGCTCACCGGTCTTTTGACCGGCGGCCATGTCCTGATTGAAGGTGTGCCGGGCCTTGCCAAGACCAGTGCTGTAAAAGCCCTTGCATCGGCTGTTCAGGCCGGATTCAAACGGATTCAGTTCACCCCGGATCTGCTTCCGGCCGACCTGACCGGAACTGAAATCTACCGGCCGAAAACCGCTGATTTTGTTACACGGAAAGGACCGCTGTTTAACAATATCATCCTGGCGGATGAGATCAACCGGGCGCCTTCCAAAGTCCAGTCCGCCCTGCTGGAAGCCATGGAGGAAAAACAGGTGACCATCGGGGATCACACCTATGCGCTCCCGACCCCTTTTCTGGTTCTGGCCACCCAGAATCCCATTGAGCAGGAAGGTACCTATCCACTGCCGGAAGCCCAGGTGGACAGGTTTATGCTCAAAGTGCAGATTGATTATCCCAGTAAATCCCAGGAACTGGAAATTTTAAAAAAGAACAGTTTCCAGCCGCCCGAGCCGGTCAATCCGGTGATCAGCTGCGAGCAGATTGCGCAGATGGGGACTTTGATTGATCAGATTTACGTGGATGAAAAACTCAAAGAATATATTGTAGATCTGATTTTTGCCACGCGCCAGCCGGAAAAATACGGTATGGATATCGGGGAATATATTGAATTCGGGGCATCGCCAAGGGCCAGCATCTTTCTGGCCAAAGCAGCCCGGGTGAACGCCTTTTTATCCGGAAGAGCCTATATCACTCCCCAGGACATCAAGCTCATGGGGCCTGACGTACTGCGCCACCGGATTATTTTAAGTTTTGAGGCAGAAGCTGAAGATATCTCCACAGATAAGATAATCGGGACAGTATTTGATTCTGTTGAAGTCCCCTGATTGGGAGAGTCCGGATGATTCCTGCCCACATTATTAAAAAGATCAAGCGTATCCACATTAAATCCAGCCGTACGGTGAACAGCATCA
>JBNKNP010000477.1:0-2120 GCA_050293905.1 Desulfobacteraceae bacterium
GCGGTTTGGCACCTCGATGTCGGCTCATCACATCCTGGGGCTGGAGCAGGTCCCAAGGGTTTGGCTGTTCGCCAATTAAAGTGGTACGTGAGCTGGGTTTAAAACGTCGTGAGACAGTTTGGTCCCTATCTTTCGTGGGCGCAGGATATTTGAGGAGATCTGATCCTAGTACGAGAGGACCGGATTGGACCAACCAATGGTGTTCCAGTTGTCGCGCCAGCGGCATTGCTGGGTAGCTAAGTTGGGTACGGATAACCGCTGAAAGCATCTAAGCGGGAAGCCAACTTCAAGATAAGATATCCCATCTATTTATAGACTAAAGACCCCTTGAAGACTACAAGGTTGATAGGCCAGGTGTGTAAGCATGGCAACATGTTCAGCTAACTGGTACTAATCGGTCGTGAGGCTTAGCCACTTTTTTCACATAAAAGTTTAAACGCTTTGTTGCGGACATATTAAGGAAATTTACTACAACAGATTACAATTTTAAGGATCATTTGGACAATGTAGTTTACCCATTCAAAAGTCCGGGATCCCACCGATTTAATCTGGCAGCTATGGCAAAGAGGTCACACCCGTTCCCATCTCGAACACGGAAGTTAAGCTCTTTAGCGTCGATGGTACTGCATGGGAGACTGTGTGGGAGAGTAGAACGCCGCCAGATTATTCTTCTAAAGGCCCCAAGTGTTACTGCAATGCTTGGGGCCTTTTCTTTATCTATTTTTCTTCAACAGGGAACCCGGCTCTATACCATTCCCGCCAACCGCCTTTCAGCGCATAAACATTTGTATATCCCTTTAATATTAATTTTTGTGCCAGCCTGGCACTGGTCCATTCATTCGGTCAAGCGCAGTAGAGAACAAGGGCCCTGACTCTTGACAACTTTTTAGCCTGGCTTGAAAACTGTTCAGGATCAATACGGACAGCCCCTTTTATTTTAAATTCAGATGAGTCCCAGTCGTGTTCCCTTCGCACATCTATAATTGATACCGTATTTGAATCCAAAATTTCTAATAGTTCTTCTTTTGTCATTTTATCTACAGTATCTGCAATACTTGGTGTAGCGAGCATCAGCACCATAATTGTCAACAACAGAGCCATTGTCGTTTTAACACTTGGATATTTCATTGGCTTTCCTCCATTGTTTCAGGTCGGTTTTAATCAATAAGATAATACCTTTGAACAATATTAAAAGTCCAAAAAGATCAGGCGCCTTTTATTGCCGGTCGAGAATACCGAGTAAAACTTACAGGGATGGTTTGTTTTTTTCGTTTAAAATATTTTCATGAATTGAAGAGCTGTCAGTGTTTATTTTTTTAAATTCCACACCGAAATTATTCATCTCATAGATGCAGATTCCGTCTACAGTCAAAGCGCCGTCCGCCACAACCGTAAAACCGTCCTCTGTCTTTCGGGCATCTTTGATATGGGCATGAACCTGGATCTTTTTATTGGACGGGATAATCTGACCCCGATAGATCCATTCATGGGTCTGACCGGCCGTAAGACAGGTTGTGAATTTATCCGGACAAATATCAAACTGATTCAGCAAAAAGAACCGGATCATCTGAAGAAAGGATTCAATACCCAAAGAGCCGGGACAGACCGGGTCCTGATAAAAATGAGCATCAAAAAACCATTCAGAGGGATTAACAATTTTTGTGGCTTTAATATAGCCGTTGCCGTACAGACCGGCGTTGGAATCCAATATGTCGATGGTATCAATCATGCGAAGCGATTTCGCAGGCATTCCTGTATTCAGACCGGTGGTTTTATCATCCGGTGTCAGAGGGGCATCATTGGTGAACCGATGTTCTGTTACGCATGGGGATGCGTTTTCAGGCAGTTGATACGTTGACAATCTGCTGTTTCTGATCCCCACCTGGTTTGACAGCGCCTTAGTCGTAAAAAAACCAAAATTGGTGGTTCCTTTATATACCTGTCTGCCCTTGGCGAGCATTTCCATTTCAAAATCCTGGATAATCATTCCCCCTGCCTTTGATACATCCGTCATCCGGGCTCTGATAGTAACAGTCCCGCAGTCTTTTGTGATGGGGCAGGCAAGGGTTGCCGTACCGCCAAGATTTCTAAAATGAAGCCGCTCTTCGCTTTGAAGGGCA
>JBNKNP010000478.1:0-16302 GCA_050293905.1 Desulfobacteraceae bacterium
CCTGGACCGGTTGCACCGCGATCAGCAGACTGGAGATCGCCAAAGCAACGGCAATGGCTGACTTTGACACGGGTTTCATGATGAATCCGTCAATGCCCAGCCGGTCAGCTTTTTTTTTATCCATAAGTTCACCGTGTCCCGTACAGATAATAACAGGAATATCAGGCCGGTATTTTTTTATTTTTTCCGCAAGCACCTCACCGGTCATTTTGGGCATGGCCATATCGGTGATGACAAGGTCGAAATAACCGGGTTTTGATTGAAAAATATCCATGGCCTTCCTGGAGCAGTTGCTGGTTACAACCGTATACCCCAGCCGCTCCAATGTCGTACGCATCACCCGTATTACCGATTCTTCGTCGTCCACCAGGAGAATGGATGCGTTTCCTTTTAAGACAGTATGGTCAGCTTTTGCATCCTGCTCCGGGCATGCATCAATTACAGGAAATAAAAGGGTAAATACAGCACCTGTATCCCGTCGGTTTTTTACATTTACAGCACCTTTATGGCTTTTGACAATCCCGTGAACTATGGCTAACCCCATTCCCGATCCTTTCCCGATTTCTTTGGTGGTAAAATAAGGGTCGAAAATCCGGTTCATGTCTGCTTTGGCAATACCCGGCCCTGTGTCTTTTATTTGAATTTCAAGATAGTTTCCTTTATCAAGCCCGGGAAAATGTGCTGCAGATGAATCATTCAGGGTGATGGCTTTTGCAGTGACATCCAGGATGCCGCCTGTTTTTTCCATGGCCTGGGAAGCGTTGGTACAGATATTGATCAGAATCCGGTCAATTTGAACCGGATCACCCAGAATGGGGATTTCAGAATCCGGCAGCCGGGTGTTTATTTCAATCGTGCTTGGAATCGTGGATCTTAATAATTTAAGTGTATTTTTTATAATGCTGACCGCTCCAATGGGTTTGAGTATAATATCTGATTCCCGGCTGAAATTGAGAAGCTGTTTTACAACGTCGGCAGCCCTGAGGCTGGCTGATTTGATTTCTTCAAGATAGGGATACACCGGGTTGGAAGCGTCAATGTCTTCAAGTGCAAGCTCCGTGTTCCCTAAGATCATATGGAGCAGGTTGTTGAAATCATGAGCAATTCCGCCGGCCATGGTGCCGACGGATTCCATCTTCTGAGCCTGCCTGAGCTGGGCCTGAAGGGTGTTCTGGATGGTCATGTCAATATCAAGGCAATAAAGTTCCGCATCTTTTGTACCGGGCTTTAACACGGTATGACTTGAAAAAACAGCTATGCGTGATCCATCCTTGCGCATCAGTATCAGCTCTCCGGCCGGCGGTATTTTGCCTGTTTGAGCACCCTGTTGAATTACTTCACGTACCTGGTCACGCATCTCGGGCGGGATAATCAGGTCAACCAGATTTTTTCCAATGGCCTCATTTTTTGTATACCCGTATATGTTTTCGCTTCCCGTGTTCCAGTAATGGATGATGCCGTTGGAATCGTATCCCTGGATGGCAGCAGGGACAGTTTCAAATAAGGTTCGAAACCGTTCTTCGCTGGCCTGTAAAGCTTTTTCAAGACCGGCAGGTGATGTGATATTTTTTTCCGCCGGACCGCGGGATCTATCAGGAGTATCGTTGTTCCCATTATCCTGTGTCATGCTCTCACCTCTTATGCTGCAGGGATTTTTCTGAATTCAAACCTGCTGTAAGCAAAGACAACACTGCATATGTTTTATTATTTTTTTTGCGAAACACTATATCGTATTTTTCCAGATTACTTAAGTTTATGCTTTATTTCAAGTCGGAGTTTATATAATCTGCTGAATAATGTGGGCCAGTTTTTCAGGATCATGCCGGACAATACCTGCTTTGGTGTCCAGTACATCGGTGAGTATAATTTCTCTTTTGTCCCAGAACGGGTGAGCGGTATCAACCCGCACCATGTCGGATTTCTGCAGGGCATAGGCATCCAGAATTTGGCTGGACGGTTTGGTGCTGTTGGCAATGATCCCGTCCACAGGACGTTCCAGGTGCTCTTCAAGGATGGTGACAAAATCTTTTCCGGTGAAATTCTGGGTTTCGCCAAACTTTGTCATAATATTGATTGTAAAAAAGATTTTTGCATCTGTTTTTTTTAGTGCCTCTTTAACACCCGGGACAATTAAATTGGGTATAACAGAGGTGAACAGATCTCCGGGACCGATGAAAATATGATCTGCAGCGGCAATGGCATCGAGAACCGGCGGATAAACCGATATGTCATCATGGTGATGGGGGACCAGAAAAACGTCCTTGATCCGTTCCCTCTGGTTGCCCCGGGGCAGATCAATGGCCTCTTCACCATATATCCTGGAACCGTCGGTGAGCTCAGCCACCAGTGTGGCCCGGTCAATGGTCACCGGCAGAATGGTGCCGTTGACGTCAAGAATTTCAGCCAGTGCTGCAACACCTGCAGGAAAATTGCCGGTATATCTGGACAGCATGGTGAGCAGCATGTTGCCGGCACTGTGTCCGGCGAGCCGCCGGTCGTTTTTAAATCGTTTTAACAGAATAGAGCGCGAGGCATCCTGGTGGGGAGACAGGGCCAGGATGCATTTTAAAATATCCCCGGGCGGCAGAATTCCCAGTTCATCCCTGAGCCGGCCGGTGCTGCCGCCGGAGTCCACCATGGAAACAATGGCTGTGATTTCAGTGTCCTTGGTTGTTCTCAGGCCGGACAACAGTACAAACTGGCCGCTGCCGCCGCCGATGGTGACTAATTTTTTTTTATCCGTTTCCATGAATCTCCTCCGGGGTTTCTGATAGCAGGATCTGGGAAATTGTCAATCTGGATTTGCCTGATAATTGATACGTCTGCCTGTAGGCCATTTCCACGCGGGTCATCTGCTGATAAAACAAGGTCCTGTCAAACGGGTAATATGGCAGATTTTCAAACCGTCCGGCCTCACAACCCGGGCCCTGGATTGGGGAGGCTCCTGGCCGGTGCAGTTCATGGGGCAACCCGTGCAGCCGACAGATCATGGGCCGAAAGGCATAAAGCAGGCAGCGGCCTTTTTCATTGACCGGGCACATGATTTTAAGACTGAGGGTATCGTTTCCGGCAGCAAAGGTTTTTTCACAATAGGCTTTGGCAAGATCAAGAATCTGTTGTTTTTTGTCGGATGCAAGCCGACTGAATCCATGACGCAAATACGCCTGTTCAACATAAGTATGATGAAAAAATAAAGACTTGCAGCAATTGTCTTTACAGCCGTTGCAGGTAAAGGAATAGGCATTGGAGGCAATCTCCCATTTCGCATCCATGTCTTCATAAAGATGGATAAGAGGCGTAAAAATATTGTTTTTCATTGGGATTTTTGCATTAAACCATGGGTTTTGGAAAAAACAGTTTGGAATACAGATCCAGGGCATACCGGTCCGTCATGCTGGCTATGGCATCGCACACGGACCGCTTGAGCGGTATTTTTGATTCATCCCACGGGGCCATTTCCATTTTTTCAAGTTCGGTCTGAAGGTCATCCGGATGATCCGTTAAATATCTGTAAAGCCCGATGATGACTTTTTTGGCTTTGACAAATTCGTTGTGAACCTCATCAGAACGATAGACCCGTTCATACAGGAATTTTCTTAAAATGGTCATGGCGTGAAAGGTGTCTTTACCGATATCCAGGATAAATGTCCCGTTTTTAGGCCCGCTGTTGTAAACCAGCTCTTCAATCATGGTATTGGCCCGTCTGGAATGGGTGTTTCCCAGTTTTTTGCGGCAGATATCCGGAACATCACCTGATTCAATGATCTTACCGCGCAGGGCATCATCAAGATCATGATTCAGATAGGCAATAATATCTGCAATCCTGACCAGCCGGCCTTCGACGGTTATTGCCGTTTCCCCGGGGGTGGACGGGATAATATTCCCGAATCCTTTGGAATGTTTGAGAATGCCGTCCCTGACTTCCCGTGTGAGGTTAAGCCCCTTTCCTTTATTTTCAAGGGAATCCACGACCCTCAAGCTCTGGTCGGAATGGGAAAAATGAGGTGAATGAACTTCTGTCAGAGCGGTTTCACCACCATGGCCAAAGGGAGTATGCCCAAGATCATGGCCCAGGGCAATGGCCTCGGTAAGGTCCTCGTTCAGGCGCATGGTCCTGGCAATGTTTCTGGAAATCTGGGCCACTTCAAGGGTATGGGTCAGCCGGGTCCGGTAGTGATCTCCCAAAGGAGATAAAAATACCTGTGTCTTGTGTTTCAACCGTCTGAATGCATTGGAGTAGACAATGCGGTCCCGGTCCAGTTGAAAGGGTGTCCGGATATTGCAGGGAACTTCTTCCAGCCGCCTGTGTCCGGCGTCATCGCTTTTGGTACCGTATTCCGAAAGAAAACGGTGCTCCCTGATCTGGAATTTTTCCCGGATGCACAGATCCTTATCCAGAGGATCTTCCCGTGTATATATTTTCTTATTGGCTTCCATAATTAATATTGAATATTTTATTAATATTGAATATTTATTGAATTCTAATAAAACCAGTATTCAGTAAAAAAAGCAAGCGCAATAGATATTGTTTGTTAATGAGTTGATATCTGCAAACAAAACATGCAGGGTGTCTGGCCGGTAATAAAGAGGTGGAAAATGGATGATGAATATTTTATGGAACGGGCAATTGAACAGGGCAAAAAAGCCTATGAACAAGGTGAGTTCCCGGTGGGATGTGTGATTGTGCAGTCAGGGGAGGTGATTGCCCGGGGTGAAAGAAAGGGAACAACTCAGGATCTGCCGTTTTTCAGCGAAATTAATCATGCCGAAATCCGGGCACTGCAGGCACTTGAATCCCTGGAATCAGGTTTTTGCCCGGACCGGAGCGTGCTTTACTGCACCATGGAGCCGTGTCTGATGTGTTTTGGGGCCATTATCCTGTCCGGGATAAAAAAAATTGTCTATGCCTATGAAGATCCCATGGGGGGCGGAACCCGGTGCGATCTCAAAAAACTGCCGCCGCTGTATGAAAAATCCGGAATAGAAGTTGTTTCAGGGGTTTTACGTCAAAAAAGCCTTGATCTTTTTTATAAATTTTTTAATAAAGAGTCTAATTCCTACTGGAAAGCAAGTTTATTGGAACAATACACGCTTGAGCATGGAAAGGCCGGGGGGAATAATAAATAACCCTTGCATTTTTCAGGGCAAGCCATTATAATCCCACGGTTATGCTTGTTCTATTGGAATTAAATGAGAACCGTACTATTGCAGGAGGTGTAGAATATCTAAGCGAGGAAGACAGGATCAGACAAGTGTGAATAAGGGTATCAGTGCCGCGCAGGTTCGTGTTATTGGTGCTGATGGAGAACAGATAGGCATTCTGCCGACGCATGAGGCTTTGAAGATTGCCGGTGAGGATGACCTGGATCTGGTTGAGGTGTCGCCGGATGCAAAGCCGCCTGTCTGCAAAATAATGGATTATGGGAAGTACAAGTACGAGCAGACCAAAAAAAAGCAGGAGGCCAAACGAAAACAGAAAAGCACCCAGATCAAAGAAATAAAAGTGCGGCCGAAAACCAGTGACCATGATCTTGAAACCAAGGTCAAACATATTGAAAAATTTATCAGCAAAAATGATAAGGTAAAGGTCACCCTGGTTTTCAGGGGACGGGAATACATGCTAAAGGAACAGGCAAATGCCATTTTAGAGAAAATGATTGCCTTAACTGAAGACTTTGCCCAGGTCGAGCAGCTTCCAAAATATGAAGGCCGCGTGATCACCATGCTTTTGGGTCCTAAATAATATCGTTCTCAAACCATAGAACAGCTTTAAGAACATAATACATCATACATGTATGGTGGTATATTGTGCCTTGCATAATAATATACCACCATCTCTTTTTTAGAAAATGTAAACTAAATAAGAAAATATAAATCAGGAGAGAGGAAGGATCAAATGCCTAAAATTAAAACATGTAGAGCGGCTGCAAAGCGGTTCAAAAAAACAGGATCAGGAAAATATAAATTCCGTAAATCCCATGCCAGCCACATACTGACAAAAAAGACCACCAAAAGGAAAAGATCTTTAAGGCTGGATCAAATGATTGACAAGGATAATATGAAAGAGGTCAGGCGCTTATTACCCAATGGATAGAATTTGTCCATCACAGGGTCTGATTTACAAATACGTTAGAATTCGAGGAGTTTGGCAAGATGAGAGTCAAAAGAGGATTTAAGGCAAGAAGACGCAGAAATAAAGTACTGAAGCTGGCCAAAGGGTTTCGAGGCGGAAGAAGCAAGCTGTTTCGTACAGCCGCAGATGCGGTTGATAAAGCCTTGATGTATGCATACCGGGACAGACGAACCAAAAAAAGAGAGTTCAGAAAATTATGGATTGTCAGAATTAATGCGGCTGCAAGAATGAATGACATTTCCTACAGCAAATTTATCAATGGTCTTGGGCTGGCGGGCAGCGAGCTGGATCGCAAGGTTTTAGCGGAGCTTGCCGTTTCTGATCCTGCCGGATTCACCCAGCTGGCATCCATTGCCGGTTCGAAAGTGAATTAACCGCGTTCATAGCAGACGGTTTACCCGGCCGGCTGGACAAGCCAATGATGTCTCATATGGTTTGATCCGGCGGCCCAGCGGATCAAATAATTTGTGGGGTTATTTTGCAGAACAATATTGTTGATATTGAACGAGAAGCCTTTGAGAGCATAGAGCAGGCCGGTGATTCAGAACAACTCGAACAGCTTTCAATAAAATATCTTGGCCGGAAAGGGGTGCTTACCGCTTTTTTACGCAACATTTCTTCCCTGCCGGTTGAAGAACGGCCCGGTGCCGGTAAGAATGCGAATATTTTAAAAAACAAGCTGGAGGCTGCATTTAAATCCGCCGCCGCTAAGTTCGATGCCATGCAGGAAACGGACTTTACCGGCATAGATGTGACACTGCCCGGCCGGACGTTTAAAAAAGGGTCGCTTCATCCCATCACTCAGGTGGCCGGTGAAATTTGTGATATCTTTCTTCGGTTAGGATTTGATATTGCCGAAAGTCCGGAAGTGGAAACCGACTATTATAATTTCGAGGCACTCAATATCCCTAAGTATCATCCGGCAAGAGATATGCAGGATACCTTTTATGTGGCAGAAAATATTGTTCTGCGGACACATACCTCGCCATCCCAGCCCCGTGCCATGGAAAAAAGTGATCCGCCGATTCGAATCATTTCTCCGGGGAAAGTTTTCCGGTGTGATTCTGATGTGACCCATACTCCCATGTTCTATCAAATTGAGGGGCTGATGGTGGATGAAAATATTTCCTTTGGGGATTTAAAGGGTGTTTTAACCACTTTTATTCATCAGTTTTTTGATAAAGAAACATCCTTGCGCTTCCGACCCAGTTTCTTCCCGTTTACAGAGCCCAGCGCTGAAGTGGATATCCGCTGCGTGATGTGCAAGGGGAAAGGATGCCGGATCTGTTCTAAAACAGGCTGGCTTGAAGTTTTAGGGTCGGGAATGGTCCATCCTGCAGTGTTTGAAAATGTCAATTATGATACGGATAAATATACCGGTTTTGCATTTGGGATCGGTATCGAGCGGATGGCCATGCTTAAATACGGGATAGATGATATCAGAAAATATTATGAAAACGACATTCGTTTTCTGGGGCAGTTTTAATTATGAAAGTCAGTTTAAGCTGGTTAAAGGAATATGTCTCAATTGACCTTGAACCCTCCGTGATTGCAGATGAACTAACCATGGCCGGCCTTGAGGTCGATTCGGTGGAGCAGCGGTACAATTACCTGGATCATATTGTCGTGGCCAGGGTAAAAGAAGTGAAAAAACATCCCAATGCGGATAAACTGACGGTCTGCCAGGTGGATGCGGGAAAAGAAGAACTGATCCAGATTGTCTGCGGCGCCCCCAATGTAAGACAGGATATGACCGTGGCCTGCGCTCTGCCCGGTGCTGTCCTGCCCGGTGAGTTTAAAATAAAAAAAGGAAAGATCCGGGGAGAGGTCTCGCTGGGAATGCTTTGTTCTGCTGCGGAACTAAAACTGAATGCAGATGCATCCGGGATCATGGATCTGGACTGTGACGCAGTCCCGGGAACCGCACTTGAGGCGGCCATGCAATTGTCGGACACGGTCTTTGAAATTGATCTGACGCCCAACCGGCCCGACTGCCTGAGTCTGATCGGCGTAGCCAGGGAAACAGGGGCTTTTCTCAATCCCCCTCAAAAGATATGTCTGCCTGATTTTTCCCTGCCAAAAGACAGAATCGGCAATGACTCTATCCATGATTATGCCGGTGTCACCATTCTTGATCCCGATCTTTGCCCGCGGTACACTGCCGGGCTGCTCTTTGATGTGAAAATCGGCCCGTCACCGTTCTGGCTGAAGGACCGGCTTGAGTCTGTCGGGCTGACCCCGATTAATAATGTCGTGGATATTACCAATTATGTGATGATGGAAACCGGCCAGCCCCTGCATGCCTTTGATTTTGACGAGCTGGCCCAGTCCCGGATTATCGTGAAGCGGGCAGGGGATGCTCTTGATTTTACAACACTGGACAGCAAAACGCATAAACTGGAACCGGACATGCTCATGATCTGTGATGGTGAGCGGCCGGTGGCCCTGGCAGGCGTCATGGGTGGAGAAAATTCGGAAATTTCCGATAAAACCACACGTGTACTGGTGGAAAGTGCTTATTTCAATCCCGTATCCATCCGCAGGACAGCCAAGAAAACCGGGATCGGCAGTGATGCATCCCACAGGTTTGAACGGGGAGTGGATCCCCTGGGGACCGTCAATGCGCTGAACCGCGCTGTTGCGCTGATGGCGCAGGTTTGCGATGCCACTATTGCAAAGGATATTATTGATGAACATCCGCAAAAACCGGTTCCGGTTGTCGTTGATGTAAATCCCCGGGCGCTTAATGTCCGCCTGGGAACCGACTTGTCGGCAGACCGGATAAAAACGATCCTTGAATCTGTTGAATTCTCAGTTGAAAAAATATCAGACGACCTGCTCAAGGTCAGTGTGCCGTCATTCCGGGTTGATGTGACCCGGCCTGAAGATTTGTCTGAAGAAGTGGCAAGACTGTGGGGATACAACAATATTGAAACCCGATATCCCATGGTTCCGGCCAAAGGCAAACCCCTGTCCGATATTATTATGCTCCGTGCAAAGGTCCGGCAGATCATGACCGGATTTTCCTTTTATGAAGCCATTAATTATAATTTTATCCACGAGGAATCCTGCGACCGGCTGAACCTGGGTTTGGATGATAAACGCCGGCAGGTTGAAACCATTTTAAACCCGATTTCAGATCAGATGTCCGTGTTGAGAAGCTCCCTGCTTCCCGGGCTGCTGGAAACAATGAAAAAAAATATTGCCCAGCAGTCTGCTACATTACATCTGTTTGAAATCGGTAAGATTTTTATAGCCACACAAAAAGGCTCTCTGCCTGAAGAACATGAAACCGTGGCCGGGCTCATTACAGGGAACCGGTCTGAACAGTCCTGGTATTCAAAAAAAGCCACGTTTGATTTTTTTGACCTGAAAGGAATCATCGAAGGGCTGTTTGATGCACTCATGATTGAAAATCCGGAGTTTGAAAAGATTGAAGATCAGTCCTGTCCGTATTATCAAAACGGATATGCGGCAATTGTCAAATCCAACGGCAGGCAGATGGGATCTCTCGGAAAAATTGATGCAAAGGTGTTAAAAAATTATGGACTGAAACAGGATGCCTATGTGTTTGATTTCAGCTTAAGCGCCATTCTGGATCTGCTCCCGGAACTAATCCAGGCGGCACCTCTGCCCAGATTCCCATCCATATCACGGGATATTACCCTTATTGTGGATCAATTGGTTCCGGTGGGTGCTGTCCTGGAAAAAATGAATCACTTGACGGCAAAGGATGCTCTTGTCGAGAAAATCTTTTTGTTTGATGCCTTTGACGGGAAGCCTCTGGAAGAGGGCAAAAAATCCCTATCATTCAGGGTGGTTTACCGGTCCGAAAGTAAAACGCTGACTGAAAAAAATGTTCAGAAACTTCACAAAAAGATATCTTCTGCCATTATCCGGGAATTTAATGCCGATCTTCCGGATGCCCAGTAAAATTGGCATTCCCTGTCTGATCCTGATTTTTTATTTTCCTGCTTTGACGGTCAAAATCTTTAGGTTTAAACCCCCTGTTGACAAACACAATAGGTGTTGCTATATTAATCCGCTAATGCGGGCATAACTCAGCTGTTAGAGTGCAAGCTTCCCAAGCTTGATGTCGCGAGTTCGAGCCTCGTTGCCCGCTCCATTTTTATGGAATAGGACGGCAGACATGTTCCATTGACTGGAGTGAATGGTTGATCTGCACCATATGTGTTGTCAGGTGAAGATTATTGTTATTGTTGTATGTGGAACGGGCATCTGCCCGTTTTTGTATTTGAGGATGTAACAAAATTGATTTAATGATCGGTCGGGTTAGACCGGTCGGAAAAGAATTGAAACAATGCTGGTTGAAAAAATAAAATCTGTGGCAGAGCCGTTTTGCCGGGCGGAAAATTTTGAGCTGGTTCATCTGGAATCACTGAAGAATAACCGGGAAACGATTATCCGGCTGTATTTAGACAAACCCGGCGGCATAACCATTGATGATTGTGTCTATGTCAGCAGGCAGCTGGGGGATTTGATTGATGTCCATATTGAAGAAATGGGCAGTTACCGTTTGGAAGTCTCTTCACCCGGACCGAACCGTCCGTTAAATAAAAAGCAGGATTTTCACAGGTTTAAAGGGGAACGGGTCAGGATCGAGACAAACCAGTTGATTGAAGATAAAAAAAAATTCACCGGAATTCTTGAAATAGTGAATGATGATTCTGTTGTGGTTGCGGTTGATGGAAAACAGGTAGAAATAAAAGACCAATTGATCGTCAAAGCAAGACTTGCCGGTCAGTAATATGGAGTTTACTCATGTTTATCACAGATATTAAAAGGGTTATTGACCAGGTAAGCCGTGAAAAAGGTATTGATGCGGAAGTACTGATCAACACGTTGAAAGAAGCCATTATCTCAGCCGCCAGAAAAAAAATCGGGCCCAGGGCAGACATTGAAGTTCACTATGATCCCAAAAGCGGGGAGGTTGAAGTCTTCCATTTTAAAGAAGTGGTGGAAGAGGTTGAGTATGAAGACAGTGAACTGACCCTTGAGCAAGGATATGAGTATGACCCTGAATGTGAAATCGGGGACAGCCTTGGGATCCGGGTGGATACAGAAGATTTCGGCCGGATTGCCGCCCAGTCCGCCAAGCAGGTAATCATCCAGAAGATGCGTGAAGCTGAAAGAAATGCGGTTTATGAAAATTTTATTCATAAAAAAGGGAAAATAATCAATGGTATTGTTCAGCGGTTCGACCGGGGCAGTATCATTGTCAACCTGGGCCAGGCCGAAGCAGTCCTGCGGCCCCGGGACCAGATGCCCAAGGAGAATTATAAACGGGGTGATCGTATCAGGGCACTTGTTCTGGATGTTTTAGAGGAATCAAAAGGAGCCCAGATCATCTTGTCCCGGTCCCATCCGGATTTTATTGTGGAGCTGTTTAAAACTGAAGTGCCGGAGGTTTCCGAAGGCATTGTTACCCTTAGAGGGGCTGCCCGTGTCCCTGGAATCCGGGCGAAAATAGCCGTGTCCTCCATTGATTCTGATGTTGATCCGGTCGGCGCCTGTGTTGGAATGAAAGGCAACCGGGTCCAGAGTATTGTCCAGGAACTTCGCGGAGAGAAAATTGATATTGTTCAATGGAGTCCCGATATTGCCAGATTTGTCTGTAATGCCCTGTCACCGGCCGAGATTGCCCGGGTGATCATTGATGAAGACAACCGGTCCATGGAAGTTATTGTTAATGATGAATATCTTTCCATTGCCATTGGAAAAGGCGGACAGAATGTATCTCTGGCCTGTGAAATCACCGGCTGGCACCTGGAAGTGACCAGTGAGGAAGAATACAGCCGTGAAGTTAAAGAGGGATATGACAGCCTGATGAAACTTGAAGGTGTCGGCCTTTCCATGGCGGAACTTCTTTTCAAGGGCGGATATTCTTCT
Organism: Desulfobacteraceae bacterium; assembly: GCA_050293905.1. Taxonomy (GTDB): domain Bacteria; phylum Desulfobacterota; class Desulfobacteria; order Desulfobacterales; family Desulfobacteraceae; genus Desulfobacula. Next base: position 12,044 of record JBNKNP010000478.1, read on the forward strand.
TTGCTGGATATATCTGAAGCAGAGATTGAAGACCTTGTTTCAATTGCCGGATTGGAAAATGAACAGGCAGCGGCCATGATTGAACAGGCCGGACAGATTCTGGAAAGAGAATATCAGGAAGCGGCGGACCAGGAAGCGGCGGACCGGGAATCTGCACAGATGCCGGAGCCGGAACCGGATGACATTGAACCGGAACAAACCGAAACAGAAGATCTGGAAACCGAAGAACCGGTTCCGGAAGACCTGGAACCGGACGGTACGGAAGCAGGGGATTCGGTCCGGGAAGACCTGGCACAGGAAGATGATGACCAGATGGACGACGATCAGATAGATAATGATAAAGATAATTAATGTTTGGTTGAATATAAGACAAGTACTGGGCGAAAAAGAATAAAAAAAGAGTATTACTTGGGGGCAATAAATGGCGAAAGTCAGAGTATATGAATTAGCTAAAGATCTTAACATGACCAACCGGGCACTTCTAAATAAAATGAAAGAGCTGAAGATTGAAGTTAAAAGTCATATGAGTTCTTTGGAAGACAGTGCTATCCGTGAAATTAAGCAGCATCTTCTGGGTAAAAAGAAAAAAACCACTGATGTCAAAGTCAAAGCATCTGTTATCCGTCGCCGCAGACGCAAAGCAAAAGAGCCTGATATCAAAGAAGACGTTGTCTCGGAAGAAGAAGCAGCAGCCGATTCCGAAAAAGACGGACAGGAAATTTTAGAAGAAAAAGCTGTCGCAAAATCTAAAGAGCAACCCGCCAAGGCCGAAAAGGCAGAGGAAAAAGCACCTGAAGCTGAGCCTGAAGCTGAAAAAGATGTTGAGAAAAAGACGGTCAGACCCAAGGCCAAAAAAACAGCCCCTGCAGCTAAAATCATTAAACCGGTCACAGCCCCTGAACCGGAAAAATCGGAAATAGAAACGGCTGAAAAAAAGGTGGAAAAATCAGATGAAACACCAAAGGAAACTGCGCAAGTCAAAGAAGTAAAGGAAGACGAACGTGAACTTGAGCAGGCAGCCGAACAAAAAGATACAAAACAAGAAGATTTAGACAAAACCGTTCCGGCGGAGCCTGAAGTTTTGCAGGAAGGTTCAGCTGATGAAGAGGAACCTGCTTTGGCAGACGAGTCCCTTGCGGCGGAAAAAGATAAAAAGGGTAAAAAGAAAAAGAAAAAGAAAAAAGCTGCCCCTGCCAAGATTGTCAAAGTTGCCGATCCTGTCGTGCTTGAAAATTTAAGAAAAACCGCCTCAGGGGAGGATAAAAAATGGAATGGTTCAAAAACTGAAGCTCAAAAACCCGCATCAAAGAAAAAACCAAAGCCCGGCAGCCGGACAAACCGGCCGGACTCTTTAGTCCCGGATATTCCAATTCCCATAGAGGATATACCGGTCACCAGCGAGGACGGTGACACCAAACGCAAAAAGGGCAAGCGCAAAAAAGGTCACCGTAAATCCGTTATTGAAGGCGAAGCCTTATACACCGCCAACCGCGGCGGCAGGAAAAAACGCGGCCGCAAGGACAACCGGGGGAAAAAGGGAAATTTCCAGAAGACCCAGATTACAACACCCAAGGCGATTAAACGAAGGATAAAGATTGACGAGGCCATTGAGCTGGCTGAGCTTGCCAAACGCATGGGCATCAAAGCCAATGAAATGATTGCCAAGTTAATGACTCTGGGTGTGATGGCGACGGTTAACCAGACCATTGATTTTGATACGGCCGTGCTGGTGGCCACGGAGTTTGATTTTGAGGTGGAAAAAGCAAGTTTTGAAGAAGAGACACTTCTCATCCAGGAAGATGAAAATGAAAACGAAGCCAATATGATTGAAAGGGCACCGGTTGTTACCATCATGGGGCATGTTGACCATGGTAAGACCTCTTTGCTGGATGTGATCAGGGAATCTAAGATTACCAGCGGTGAGGCAGGCGGCATTACCCAGCACATCGGGGCCTATAATGTTATGACTCCCAATGGGGGCAGGGTGACGTTTTTAGATACCCCGGGACATGCTGCGTTTACAGCCATGCGATCCAGGGGAGCCCAGGTCACGGATATTGTCATCCTGGTGGTGGCGGCGGATGACGGGGTGATGCCCCAGACCATTGAAGCCATAAATCATTCAAAGGATGCAGGTGTACCGGTTGTGGTTGCCGTGAATAAAATGGACAAGGCCGGCGCAGACCCGGACAGAATCATGAGAGAGCTTTCAGAGCTGGGCCTGCTGGCCGAAGAATGGGGCGGGGATGTTATTTTTGTCAAAGTCTCTGCAAAAACCGGCGAAGGGATTGATGAACTGCTTGAAATGGTGCTGCTTCAGTCAGAAGTCCTTGAATTGAAAGCAAATCCGGACAGAAAAGCCAGCGGGTACGTGGTTGAATCCCGGCTGGATACCGGCCGCGGTGCCGTGGCAACGGTTCTGGTAAAGCAGGGAACTCTCACGGATGGCGATCCGATTGTCTGCGGATTGTATTCCGGTAAAATTCGTGCCATGATAGATGATTCAGGGGAGAGAATTTCCGAAGCCGGACCAAGCACACCGGCTGAGATCGTCGGCCTGAACGGCGTTCCGGATGCAGGGGATGAATTTATTGCCGTGGCTTCGGATAAGGATGCCAAACAGATTGCCGGGCATAGAATGCAGAAACAGCGGGCCAAGGAGCTGGCCAAAAAGAGCAGGGCAAATCTTGAAAAAATGTTTGAGAATCTGGGCAGTGCCGAGGTTAAAGAACTCAAACTGATTGTGAAAGCCGATGTTCACGGCTCCATTGAAGCCTTGAATGATTCGTTAAAAGATCTGGCAAAAGAAGAAGTGGAAATTAAAATTGTTCACTCCGGTGCCGGTACCATTAATGAATCTGATGTGGCTCTTGCAGCGGTTTCAGACGCCATTATTATCGGTTTTAATGTTCGCCCGACGCCCCAGATCCGGAAATTTGCCAAAGATGAAAATGTGGACATGCGGTTTTATGATATCATTTATGATGTCATCAATGATATTAAAGCGGCGCTGGACGGTATGATGCCGTCGACCTTCCATGAAATTATTGTCGGCCGGGCCGATGTAACCGACACCTTTGTCGTACCCAAGATCGGGACCATTGCCGGATGTCTGATTGCAGAAGGCAAGATGGTCCGGGGCAAGAAAGTCAGACTGCTCAGGGACGGGATTATTAAGTGTGATACGGAATTGTCATCCCTGCGCCGGTTCAAGGATGATGTCAAGGAAGTCGAGCAGGGGTTTGAGTGCGGTATCGGTCTTGAAAAATATAATGATATCAAGGTCGGAGACGCGATTGAATGTTATGAAGTCGAAGAAAGAAAGTACAAGGCTGAATAATTAACCCATGAAACCATATACCAGAGGCGAGCGGATCAGCGTTAAGATCCAGCAGGCCATTACCGCTCTGCTCAACAAAAAAATGAATGATCCCCGGATGGAAATGGCCACGGTCAGTTTTGTAAAACTTTCACCGGATCTCAGGGTGGCAGATGTTTATATTGCTGTGTTCGGAGATCACAAGCGGATTAATGATGCCCTGGACGGATTTAAAAAATCCAAAGGGTTTATCAAAAAATCCATTGCCCCGCAACTGGGGCTCAAATATATGCCGGATCTAAGATTTGTTCATGATGATTCCTTTGACAAAGCTGCAAAAATGGATGAATTGATCCGGTCCGGTCTGCCAAAAGAGACTGATCCGGAACAGGGTTTAACTCCGGACTCAGATTCAGACAATCCGTCTGTGCCACAAGAATAATATCCAATGAAAAGCGGTATGATTGCAGTATATAAACCCGAAGGGATCTCTTCCGCCCGGGTGGTTGCCCGGGTTAAAAAGAAGCTGGGTGCCCGAAAAGTAGGGCATACCGGAACCCTGGATCCGTTTGCCACGGGACTGCTGCTCTGCGCCGTCAATAAAGGCACAAAGATATCCCGGTTTTTTCTGCACGGTAATAAACAATATACTGCCAGGGTATGCCTGGGGATCGAAACCGATACCTATGATAAAACAGGAACCGTCCTGTCCCAAGCTTTGCCGGAAAAGATAAAAAAAATGTCTGTAACCCAGATTAAGGCGGCTGTCCAATCCTTTAAAGGAAAACAGCTCCAGGTGCCGCCTGCGTTTTCAGCCTTGAAACATGAAGGTACACCACTGTATAAACTTGCCAGGCAGGGGAAGACGGTGAGCAAGCCGCCCCGGCAGATTGAAATATTTGATATCAGCATGACCCATGTTGAGCTGCCGAATATTGAT
>JBNKNP010000479.1:0-2124 GCA_050293905.1 Desulfobacteraceae bacterium
CGGGAAATCTTCCACCAGAAGTGATTTCAGGTTGCATGCGAATAATAGATCCCGGGCCTGTCTGATATTGGCGGATGTTGATTCGAACTGTTTTTTCCGGGCACCTTCACAGATCAATGCGACTGCGTCGTCCAATGAAAATTTATCAATCTTAACCACAAGATCATATAATGTTCCATCATTGGGATCAGCATTATAAATCGCTTTTGTCCATTTACGCCGCTGAGCATCATCTTCAAGAATTTGGGTTTTTGCCTGCTGTTCTGAAAAACCTTCACTCAGTTTTCGAGTAATCCGGCTTTCCAGACTGGCAGTCAGTCTCACTTTAAATACGTGAGGCAGCTGTCTCAGCAGCATATGGCCTGCAAGTCCGTGATAGACCACATTTCCGTTCACTACCATTTCCACAAGCGTTGACCGGATATAAGCCAGATAGATTTCCTTGGTATGACGATGCTGGTCAAAAATGCCAGGGGCGTCATGAATGGCTTTTTCCAATTTTTTTTCAGGGACATGAAACCGGTCGCTGGTTTCAAACAGCAGATTCCGGCTGATCAGCCCGAATCCAAGTTTTTGGGCTACTTTTTCGGCAACGGATTTTCCCATGGAATAGGAGCCGCGTGAAATTGTTACAATCGCCATTATGTAAACTCCTTTATACTAAACGCCATAAATCAAATAAATCATCAAAATCATCACAACCAGGAAAACGACACTGACCAGGCTGCCGGCTTTAATAAAATCAATTGTCCGATATCTGCCCGGCCCCATGTACAGTGCATTGACCTGATGTGTGGGCAGCATAAACGAATTGCTGGTGGCAAGACCTACCACCAGGGCGGCCATTCTTGGATCTGCATGAGCGGCAATGGCCATGTTAACCACCAGTGGAACCAATAGTACGGTAGCACCCACATTGGATATTACCAGTGTAAAAGCCGTTGACAAAATTCCGATTACGGTAAGCAGAACAATAGGCGGGACATCTCCGATAATATTTAAAATAGTCCCGGCAATCCAGGCCGCAGTCCCTGTTTTTTCCGTTGCAATCCCAAGAGGGATCAGGCCGGCCAGAAGGAAGATCGTCCTCCAGTCAACCGACTGATAGGCCTCTTCAATAGTCAGAACTTTGGTCAATATCATTCCCAGGGCGCCTGCCATCAGGGAAACCGATAACTGGATATGGAAACCCATAATCATAACCAGGGCAAGGACCAGCCATCCGCCTGCCCACAGTGCTTTTTCCGGGCGCATATCTTCAATGTCCGTTGCCAGGCTGAATAATAGCCCGCCTTCCCGGTGGAGCGCTTCCAGCCGTTTCCAGGTGCCGTAAAATACAATCACATCACCGGTCTGTAAAACAATATCATCCAGTTTAGCTCTGAATATTTCTCCCTGCCGATGAATGGTCAATGCTGTGATATGAAATCTGTCATTAAAAATATTTTCTCCCAATGTCCTTCCAATGTACTGAGATCTGGGCGCAATGACGGCTTCAACAATTCCTGAGTTGGCAGTTTCAAATTCCTTACTGTAAAAATCAATTTCATCTTTAATCGTCATTCCTTCGTGATCAGCCATCCGGTCTATATCATTTTTAGATCCCCACACAACCAGGTCCACGCCTGACCTGATTTCCGTATCCCGTGACGGGGAAAGCGTCTTGAAATCCGGTGGTTCGGTCAATGCCACTGTGTGAACAAGATATCTGTTCTTTAAATCACCGACACAGATTTTGTCCCTGTAATGGGTAAAATCTTCACTGGTCGTCAATTCAAAAAAACAATTCTCGTCTGAACCAAAAGTACCGGCTGCATCAAGGCTGCAGACATTGTCTTCATCGCTATGATCCATAGGCTCTCCCTGGGGAAGTATAAACCGCCCCAACAGGATAAAGCAGGCAATACCGCTGGCAACTAGGGCAAGCCCGATGGGAGTAACGTCAAAAAGATTAAAAGGCTTTAAATTAAACGGGATTAAAAGGTCATTGAGCAAAATCAGGGGAGAACAGCCGACCAGAGTGATCGTACCGCCGAGAATGGCGCTGAAGCCAATGGGCATGAGCAGACGGCTCAAGGGAATTCTCTGCATTTTGCTGATGCGCTGGATAGCCGGAAGAAACAG
>JBNKNP010000480.1:0-1909 GCA_050293905.1 Desulfobacteraceae bacterium
AGCACTGAAATACGGATATGTTGAAAATGCAAAGGGTCTGGTTGTTCTGGATGTCGAACCCGGCTCAACCATATCAAAAACAATTATCAGGCATGGGGATGTCCTGGTAAAGATTGGTCACCGGCAGATAACGGATTTAAATTCCTATCAAAGTGCCCTGGACAGTATTAAAAAGGGTCAGGTGGTCAGCCTCTGGTTTCAGAGAGGAAACCGTCATGTGTTCCGTATCAATATCAAGAAAGGATAGGCTTTTTTAAAACCGGCAGATAAATAAAAACGGCGCTCAACCGGGCAGTATGACCGGATGAGCGCCGTTTTTATTTCTTGACAAAAATTTAAAGAGCCAATACTTATTTGTAAGGTGTTTTTCATGGCTTAACCGTTCAAATAATTAAAAAAGGAATATCCAATGGAAGAACTGGAAGGCATTCTGGAACTGAGCAAGTCTGAAGGTATCTATATTGACATTGGCACTCGTGTCTATCTTGAGATCGAAGGCGTGAATTTTTCAGTGACCAGTACTTTTATCGGTCTGCTTAAAAATGAATTCATGATTGTGACCCCGCCAAAGCGGTATAAAAGCGTGAAAAGCAAAGTATTCCCCGGAAATAAAATGGTTGTGAAATACCTTCAGGACGGTTCTGTTTTTGCATTTCAAACCAGTATTCTGGAAATTATCACAACACCGATCCGGGCCATTGCCATTGAATATCCCAAAGTTGTTCAGCAGCGGGAACTGCGGATAGTCAAACGCAATGCCGTTGTCATACCCGGCCGTATTGAAGCCAAGAAGACGGAGTTTTCCGTTGTCATAAATGATATCAGTAAAAAAGGATGTCGGTTTATATACCAGGACAAACAAAAAAATATGAATGCACTCAGGGAAGGTGATCTTCTGCGGGTTTACTGTCTGTTTCCCGGTGTTTCAGATGAAATCGGTGCCATGGCCCAGGTCAGAAATGTTTCCAGGGAAAAAAACCAGCTCATTGTGGGAGCTGAATTCCAGGATATTTCCAAATCATTTTTAACCCCTTTGATGCATTTTTTATTTTCAATCGAAGATTTCTGCTGATCCGGCTGTCAGGCTTGATGTAAATGCCTTGGTAAGCAGAGGATTGACCGCAAATGGCGGTAAACCCATGAAAATTAAAAAAGCCGCTGTAAAAACAGCGGCTTGAAATCTTTATGGTGGAGCTGAGGGGGATCGAACCCCTGACCTTACGGCTGCCAGCCGTACGCTCTCCCAGCTGAGCTACAGCCCCACGTTGAAAAGCACCCCTTAAATAATAGATTGCTGGTCTTGTGTCAACAAAAAAGTGCTATTGATTTCAAATCAATGACCTGCCGGCAAATGAATAAATTATTGACACAGGGTTTTATGAAGCGATACTATGCTGTGTTTTAATGAAGATAGTTTTATTATTTTTTAAGCAGAGGTAAGGAGAAAGGAATGCTGGCTTATTTGCGTGATAACACCGGAAACTGGATTATAAAATTTTTTCTGGCAATTATTGTTATTGTTTTTGTGTTTCTGGGTGTAGGGTCGATCGGGTCCAAACGGAACAATTCCATTGCCACCATTGACGGAGAACCTGTTTCAATTAAGGAGTACCAGCGTACATACAATAATTTGGTTGAACAATATAAAATACAGTTTGGAGACAATCTGACAGATGAGCTTTTAAAGGCGCTCAAACTTAAAGAACAGGCCTTATATGCTTTGATAGACAGTAAATTACTGCTCCGTCAGGCGGATGAACTGGGCATCATCGTGTCGGCTAAAGAACTTCAGGATAATCTTTTATCCGTAAAAGCCTTCCAGGTGGACGGAAAATTTAATCTGGAGCAGTATAAACGGGTCTTAAGTTTGAATCAGCTGACTCCTGAGATTTATGAACAGTCCCAAAGG
>JBNKNP010000481.1:0-2692 GCA_050293905.1 Desulfobacteraceae bacterium
TATATTAAAGCACATAAACATCAGTCCTAAGTTTCAGGCCTTTTTATTATACAGGATCTTTTCATGGCAATAGAGTTTAAAGCGGTTTTGGAATATTTACACGACACCCGGGGATTTGATTTTTCCAAAAGCCGTTATTCGTCTCTGGAACGGAAAATTACAGCACGAACGGATCTGCTTGAAATTTCAACCGCCCAGGACTATATCCGCCACCTTGAATCACATCCAGAAGAATGGCCTGCATTAATTGATTTGCTGACCATTAATGTCAGCCGGTTTTTCAGAAACGCCCTGACATTTGAGATGCTTGCAAAACGAATACTTCCCGGGATACTCGCTCAAAAACAAAAGGAAACCTCCCCGAATCTTCGCATCTGGTCAGCCGGTTGTGCCTGTGGCGAAGAGCCTTACTCCATTGCGATCTTAATCCATGATTTACTGCAAAAAGAGCCCTTCGATCTTGATTTGAACATATTTGCAACAGATATCAATCGAACCGCATTGAAAAAAGCCCGAAAAGCCGTATTTGAAACAGATCAGTTAACAAATGTACCATTAAAATACCTGCAAACCCATTTCAAACCAAAGCAGGCACAATATAAACTAAAAAAAAAAATTAAAGAAATGGTGAATTTCTCATTTTATGATATACTTAACGATAAAACCTATGTACCGCCTGAAAGTGTATATGGCGATTTTGATATGGTATTGTGCCGGAATCTCTTGATTTATTTTCTTCAAGAAAATCAAAAAACTATTTTCAAAAAGTTATTCCGTGCTCTGACCCCCAGGGGATACTTAATTATTGGAGAAGCTGAAAGACTTCCGATTCAATATCAAAACGAGTTTATATCTAAAAATGCGTTTTGTCACATATACCGTAAAATATGCTGAATAAATTTAACCTGTCTTAATTACAGGAGAACTGTTCATGATCCCGTTCACCCGATTGACGATTAGAAAAAGACTGATTCTCTCCTATATCCTGGTGGTGGTGGTGTTTATCCTGTTCGGGTTTATATCCATTCGGGAAATGAACAGACTCAGCGACCTGACTGCCATTCTCTACCATCATCCCCTTAAGGTTTCCAATGCATCTTTAAAAGCCAAAGCCGGAATCATATCCATGCACCGGGCCATGAAAGACCTGTCAACTGCCTTAACACCAATAGACATCTCTCTTGCCATTAAAACGGTTCAAGACGAAGAAAAACATGTTTTTGACGAACTTTCCACCATTCAGCGGCTCATTCTCGGCGATGAAGGCAGGCAGCTTGTGGAGGACACTATCAACATATTTTCCGGATGGAAACCCATCCGGATGGAAATTGAAGGGCTTGTCCTGAAAGGAGATCCAAAGTCCGCCAACCGGATCACCCGGGAAAAGGAATCGGATTACGTGATCCGCCTTGAAAGAGAAATTCAAAAACTGACGGAATATGCACTGGCCAAAGCAGACGGATTTATGGCAGATGCAAAAGAAACACAATCAAAAATTTTAACCCATGCCCTGATTTATATTATCGTTTTAACCATTATCGCCATCATCATCGGTTTTATAATGTCCTACAGCATTTTATCCAGCATTCTCATGCTTCAAAACACCATGAGGCAAATTACAGAGACTGGAAAACTGGATAAAGCCAAACTTGTTGGAAACGATGAAATCTCCATGATGGCCGGCCATTTTAACGGATTGATTCAACGTCTTAAGGAACAATTCTGGCGGAACGAAGGTGAAAACGAATTAAATAAACAGATGTTGGGCAATCTCACAGCCGACCAGATCCTGGACCGGGGTCTTGAATGTATCGCCCGCCATGTTAATGCCTGTGCAGGAGCGGTCTATACTTTGAATGATAAAAATAACATCTGTGAGCTTTCAGCCTCTTATGCCTTTGTGGAAAAGCAGCAGTTTGCCCGGCAGTTTCAATCCGGTCACGGCATTGTCGGCCAGGTGGCAAAACAAAAAAAACCCATACTTATGACCCATATCACTGAACAGGATGCCCTGGGGCAATCCGGCACCGTCAGCCGGATCCCCGCAGCATTGTTTGCTGTCCCTCTTATCTATGAGGACAAGGTTTTCGGTGTCATTGAAACCGCCTTTTTTAAAGAAATCACCGGCATCAAGCAGGATTTTTTAAATTCTGCTGCTGACATTCTTTCCATCAGGCTGCATGCGGCTGCTCAAAATGAACGGATCAAAATACTTTTAAACGTATCACAGGAAGCAAATGAAAAATTACAGATCCGAACCGAAGAACTTCATGCCCAGACCGAAGAACTCCAGGCCTTAAACGAAGAATTCCAGCAGCAGTCACAGGAACTTAAATCCCAGAATACCGTTCTGGACGTTCAAAGGCAGCAGGTTGAAGAAGCCAACCGCCTGAAGAGCGAGTTTCTATCCAACATGAGCCATGAACTCAGAACTCCCTTGAATTCGGTCAATGCATTATCCCGTGTTTTGCTTGTGCAGGCTGAGCGGAAATTGACACATGAAGAACTCAATTATTTGAGAATCATCGAGCGGAACGGCAAACACCTGTTGAACCTTATCAATGAGATCCTGGACCTTTCAAAAATCGAAGCCGGAAAAATGGAAGTCGGCCTGAACCGGTTTTCCGTTAAAACCATGATTGAAAACATTATAGAAAGCATTGCACTTCTGGCTGAAAAAAAAAACATACAA
>JBNKNP010000482.1:0-47340 GCA_050293905.1 Desulfobacteraceae bacterium
GGCAGTAGCGTTTGGAGGTATATATCCCTTCGTGGGGGCCGAAGGTTTTGCCAAAGTGATCTTTAACGGCCTCTATGGCCGTGGCACCGGGATTATCTTTTACGCCGGGGCGGTAGCCGATCCAGATGCACCAGTGAAAGTCAATATTCAAGGGTTTTAAATCAGACACCTGGGTCACCGGGTTGGTAAAGATCTCGTCTCTTGCCTGCTCAAGCTGGCCGGCAGTCATGTCAGACTCAATGGTTACGATCTGAATGCACCGCGCCGCTTCAATCCGGATGCCGAAATAAGACCCGGCCTTTTGGATCAAAGACGATGCTTCTGCATCCCGAAGCTCACTTTTAAGTGCTATTTCAATACTTGCAATCATAATAGTCTACCCTGTTAACTCCCGTTTGAGAATATTCTTACAATGTCGTTATAAAAAACAAAAACCATCAGGCCGATCAATAAAACTGCGCCGAACTGAATCATTTTCTCGCGCACCCCTTGATTGACTTCCCTGCCCGTGATTCCCTCGATAAGAAAGAACATCAAATGACCGCCGTCCAGGACAGGAATGGGAAACAGATTGATGATACCCAGATTAACCGAAAGCAGCGCAATAAACCAGGCAAAATTTTCTATGCCGGCCTTGGCCTGCTTGCCCGCCATCTGGGCAATCATGATGGGACCGGCCAGATTATCCCTGGACACGGAGCCGTCTATCATTTTTCCGACCGATACAATGGTCAGGTTCACAATAGAATATGTATCTGACAGCGCCCTGGTAAATGCCTGGACCGGATTAAACCGTTTATGAAAGGACTCCCCGGTTCCCACAATGCCGATAATATATTTATCAATCTCTTCGCCAAAGGCATTTTTCCCTTTGGAGAGCATGGGGGTTAACACAATCCCCATCAGCCTGCCGTCCCGCTGGATAATGATTTCAAGGGAATCGTCATGTCCGGCAGAAATGATACGGGAGATATCTTCGTAGGATTCAATCTGCTTTTTATTGATTTCTTTTATGACATCACCGGGTTTTATGCCGGCTGACAATGCCGGGGATTCTTCCAGGACTTTTCCCACCACAGGACTTGCCAGGTAGACACCGGCAAACTGGTAGAGCACATAAAAAATAAAAATCGCCAGAAAAAAATTAAAAACCGGACCGGCTGCGACAATCAGGCTTTTCTGCCAGATTTTCTTTTTGGTAAAGGACAGGGCTTCGTCTGCCGGATTAATGGTGCTGCCCGGATCTTCTCCCACCATTTTAACATACCCGCCAAGGGGAATGGCAGAGACGCAGTACTGGGTACGTCCCCATTTTTTTGTAAAAATCTTCGGGCCGAATCCTAAGGAAAACACCTCAACACCCACACCGCAGAGTCGTGCGACAACAAAATGACCAAATTCGTGGATAAAAACCAGAATGCCGATGACAATAATAAATGCTAAAATGGAATGTCCCATGAGACCTCTTTTGTTAAATCAGGGATTGCACGGTTTCCCGTGCCCATTGATCGGCTTCAATAATACCTGAAAGATCCGGATTGTCAATCCGTGTATGAACTTCCATGGTTTGAGCGATCAATTTGAAAATATCTGTAAATTGTATTCGTTTTTCAAGGAATGCCGCAACCGCCGCCTCATTGGCAGCGTTCATCACACACGGCAGGGTTCCTTTCTGGATACAGGCTTCAAAGGCAAACAAAAGGGAAGGAAATTTTTTCTTGTCCGGTTTTTCAAATGTCAGTGCACCCAGTTTTTTAAAATCAGGAAAATCCATGTCGAGATTAAGCCGGGACGGCAGGCTTAAAGCGTAGGCAATGGCCCCTTTCATATCCGGCTGCCCCATCTGGGCAATAACGGAACCGTCTTTATAGCCCACCATGGAATGGACAATGCTCTGGGGATGGACAAGAACTTCCACCTGGTTCGGTGTAACATCAAAGAGATGAACCGCTTCAATAATCTCAAGACCTTTGTTCATCAGGGTGGCGGAATCAATGGTGATTTTCCGGCCCATGGTCCAGGTGGGATGGTTTAAGGCATCTTCCAGCGTAATATCTTTAAACGCCTCAAAAGGCGTATTCCTGAACGGACCGCCCGAGGCTGTTAAAAAAATTTTTTTCAGATCTTTTTGCCGGTTTCCCATCAGGGATTGAAAAATGGCTGAATGTTCGGAATCCACCGGCAGGATCTGCACATTTTTTTTTTTTGCCTTTGCCATGACCAGTTCCCCTGCCATGACCAGGGTTTCCTTGTTGGCAAGGGCAATGCGTTTTTCAGCTTCAATGGCTGCCAGGGCAGGCTTTAACCCTGCGGCTCCCACCATGGCCAGAAGGGCGATATCTGCATCCGGATGAGAAGCAGCCTGTGCATACCCGTTCTCGCCGAAAACAATATCCGGTTTTTGGCTGCCGCGTATCCGTTCGGAAAGTTCAAAAGCACGGGCCTCATCAATAACTGAAACCAGCTTGGGATTAAATTCTTCAATCTGCCGGGCCAGAAGATCGATATTTTCCCCGGCACAAAGGCAGGTTACATTGAACCGGTCCGGATGCATTCTGACGATATCCAGTGCCCGGGTGCCGATGGAACCGGTTGAGCCTAAAACAGATAAATTTTTCATAAAACAAACACCAGGTAGGCGTATAATACCGGAACGGCCAGCAGCAAGCCGTCAATACGGTCAAGCATTCCGCCGTGTCCGGGAAGGATCCGGCCGGAATCTTTCACACTGGATGCCCGCTTCATTGCAGACTCAAACAAGTCTCCGATCTGTCCGGCGACGGCCAGCAGAAAAGCACCGGGTATGGCCATCAGGGAAAGCTGAAAATCACCAAAAAAAATCAGGCAGAAAACAAAACCGGCCACCATACCGGCAACAGCACCGCCAACGCTTCCTTCAATGGTTTTATTCGGGCTGATGGAGGGACACAGTTTTCTTTTTCCCCAAAAGGTTCCGGTGTAAAACGCTCCGGTATCATTAACAAATATAACAATCAGCAGCCAGATCACCCAGAAGGTTCCCCCTTCAAAGGCCTTGATAAATACAAGCAGGGACAGGGAAAGAGGAATATAAACGACCCCCAGCACCTGTTTTGTAATGACATTAAACACATTCTGGTTGCCTGCAAACCGGGACAGAACAAAAATGGATAAGGCTATGAGGTTCATGGCCAGAATCGGAAGCAGCGCCTGCATGGAACCGCAACTAGCAGCAATGATAAGCAACAGGGTGACGGCGTAGGAAATCACCTTTATGGTGTTGGACATGGGTCCGTCGTCATTGCCGAAAATGATTCTTAAATATTCCCGGATGGAAAACAAGGAAACCACACTGACCAGTCCGGCAAACATCATGGTACTGCCCTTGACCAGTATCCATATCACGGTTGGGGCTAAAATAAGTGCAGTGATCCACCGTTTGATGTGTTTTTGCTGCATTATACTTTACCGAATCGTCGGTCCCTGTTTTGAAAATCGTTTAAAATGTCAATAAATTCTTTTTCACTGAAATCCGGCCAAAGGGTCTGGGAAATGTAAATCTCAGAATAGGCTGCCTGCCAGAGTAAAAAATTACTCAACCGGTATTCCCCGCTGGTACGGATAATCAGATCCGGGTCTGGCATGCCCGATGTATACAGGTGATCTGATATCAGCTCCGGGGTTATATCTTTGTGGGCAAGCTTTCCGGTTTCAACCTTTTTTGCAATCTGTTTGACTGCACAGCTGATTTCCTGTCTGGCCCCGTAACTTAACGCAAGATTCAGAAGCAGCCTGTCATTGTTACGGGTCATCTCGATGGTGGCATCGACTTCTTTTCGGACCTCTCCGGGCAGCCGCTCTTTTTGTCCGATGACATTGACCCGTATTCCGTTTTCCTGGAATACCGGTCGTTCTGAAACAATATATTTTTTTAAAAGCATCATCAATGCTTTAATTTCAGTTTTCGGTCTTGCCCAGTTTTCTGTTGAAAATGCGTAGAGTGTTATGACTTTTATCCCGAGCCGGGCGGCTGCGGTGACGATCTCACGAACCGTTTGGGAGCCTTTTTCGTGTCCTTTGACACGATTCATTAATTTTTTTTTTGCCCATCGGCCGTTACCGTCCATGATAATGCCCACGTGGGCAGGCAGTCGTTCCAGATCAACTGCCGCATCAATATTTGTCTCAGACTTCAAGGATTTCCTTTTCTTTTGCAGCAAAGATCCTGTCTAAGGTTTTGATGGTTTCATCGGTCACATCCTGAACCAGTTTCTGGCCTTTAAAACTGTCATCTTCCGAGATATCCCCTTCCTTTTGAAGCTCCTTGAGCATCTCGTTGGAATCCCGTCTGATATTCCGGACCGCGACTTTATACTCTTCACAGATTTTAGCCACGCTTTTGGCAATCTCTTTTCTTCGATCTTCGGTCAGCGGCGGAATGGATATCCGGATCAGTTTCCCGTCATTGGAAGGGGTCAGGCCGAGGTTGGCTTTTAAAATGGCTTTTTCCACTTCATTAATAACAGACACATCCCAGGGTTTTACAGTGATCAGCCGGCTTTCGGGAATAGAAACCGTAGCCATCTGGGGCAGCGGGGTCTGGGTGCCGTAATAATCAACAAGAACACCGTCAAGAATGGCCTGGGAGGCCCTGCCGGTGCGAACTTTTGTCAGTTCTTTCTCAAAAGCCTTTTCAGACTTCCCCATTCTTTCTTTGGTTTCCTGGACAACATCATTAATCATAACAATCCATCCTCTGGCATGTTTAACTATTTGTTATAAATCCGGGTTCCGATACCATGACCCGTAACCGCCTTGAAAATATTGTCTTCTTTATGAAGATCAAATACCTGCAAAGGAAGGTCATGTTCCATGGCAAGGGAGATGGCTGTCATGTCCATGACATGGAGCTGTTTTTCAATCACCCGCATATAAGACAGTTCATCAAACCGGACAGCCTCACTGTTAACCACCGGGTCAGAATCATATACGCCGTCCACCTTGGTGGCCTTGAACAGAATCTGGGCCCTCATTTCATTGGCCCGGAGCACTGCTGCAGTATCCGTGGTAAAATAGGGATTTCCCGTACCTGCTGCAAAAATAACCACCCGTCCCTTTTCAAGATGTCGGATGGCCTTGCGGCGGATAAAGGGCTCGGCAATCCGGTCCATGGGAATTGCAGACTGAACCCGGGTGGGAACGTCACACTTTTCCAGTGCGTCACAAAGCGCCAGACTGTTAATAACGGTGGCCAGCATCCCCATATTGTCTGCCGAGGTTCTGTCCATTCCGGCGGAACTGCCGGCAACGCCCCGGAAAATATTTCCGCCGCCCACAACAATGGACACCTGGACTCCCAGGTTAAATACCTTGGCAATTTCCAGGGCAACATAATGGATCATTTCAGGGGTGATGCCAAAGCCCTGATTTCCCATCAGGGCTTCTCCGCTCAACTTGATCAATACCCGCTTAAATTCCGGCGCTTTGTTCAAGGATCTATTCTCCTATCTGGAAACGTGCAAATCTCTTGATCTGAATATTCTCTCCGATTTTGCCAATGGTGGCCTGCAGGAATTCGGCAATGGTCTGCTGGGGATCTTTGACATACTGCTGACTCATCAAACAGATGTCCTTGTAATATTTCTCAACCTTGCCTTCAACAATTTTATCGATGATGTTTTCAGGTTTGCCCTGCTCAAGCATCTGCGCTTTATAGATTTCTCTTTCTTTTTCAACGACGGCAGGGTCGACATCTTCCGGATTCAGACCGGCCGGGTTCGCCGCTGCAATGTGCATGGCGACATTTTTGGCAAACTCCTGAAAATCTTCGGTCTTTGCAACAAAATCGGATTCGCAGTTGATCTCAACCAGAACACCGAGTTTGGCACCGGTATGGATATAGGAATAAATAACCCCTTCAGATGTGGAACGTCCCGCTCTTTTAGCGGCTTTGGCAAGACCTTTTTTTCGCAAAAGGTCAATTGCTTTTTCCATATCGCCGTCAGCTTCGGCCAACACTTTTTTACAATCCATAATGCCAGAGCCTGTTGCCTGGCGCAGTTCTTTTACCATTGCTGCAGAAATTTCAGCCATTTTTCACACTCCTTCTTATTTACTCAGCTGCCGGTGTAGTTTCTTCTGCCGGTGCTGTTGTTTTTCTTTTAATTTTTTCAACCACAGGGCCGTCCGTACCATCGGAAACGACTTCAATGGCAACTTTTTCATCCGAACCGATCACAGGAACATCAGCCGCACCTTCATCTGCTTTATCAGTTTCAGCCCGTTGTTTTTCATCATAAATTTTCCGGCCTTCGATATAGGCGTCTGCAATCCTTGATGCAAACAGACGGATGGAGCGGATGGCGTCATCATTACCGGGAATGACATAATCGATGTCATCGGGATCACAATTGGTATCCACAACCGCAACAATAGGAATTCCCAGCCGTTTTCCCTCTTTAACGGCAATGGCCTCGTTTTTCGGATCAACAACAAAGATGGCGCTGGGCAGTCGTTTCATATGGCTGATACCGCCAATGGCAAATTCAAGTTTTGCTTTTTCCTTGAGCATTTGTGCCTGCTCTTTTTTTGGATAATTTTCAAGGGTGCCGTCATTTTCAATTGAATTTAGGAAATGAAACCGGGAAATATTGTTTTTAATGGTCTGGAAATTGGTCAGCATGCCGCCCAGCCAGCGGTTCTGGACATAAAACTGCTCCGCCCGGTTTGCTTCTTCATAAATTGCTTCGGACGCCTGTTTTTTTGTTCCGACAAAAAGGACGTCCTGGCCTTTGGCAGCCACGGATTTGATAAAATCATGGGCTTCTTTAAACAGTTTTACCGTCTGCTGCAGATCAACAATATAAATCCCGTTTCTTGCACCAAAGATATACTTTTTCATCTTTGGATTCCAGCGTTTGGTCTGATGGCCGAAATGAACACCGGCCCCTAAAAGTTCTCTAATTGTAATGTAAGCCATTTTTTCTCCAAATTAATTAATGGTTTTTTTCCACCACCCAGATCATTCCCAAAATTCGACTTTTTTCAAAGCACCTGATTTTCAAGTCCCTGGATGTGAGTTGTTGTTTAAAAATAAAAACCGGCTGTGCGTTTTTATTGTTCAAAAAAAAATCCTAATTTATATATCAAACACCCTGATTTTAATCAATCAATTTTTTTCTTTTTTGCGATCTTTACCACCCGGTCATGCCCGGCCAGATCCTTGATAAATTCAATGGATTCATATTGGGAACGGCCTTGGAAAATCCGTTCAACCCCATTTTTCTGGTCATGCCCCATTTCAAGCAGCAGCACCCCGCCGGGCATAAGGCAGCAGTGGGCATGATCCAGGATAACCCGGTAACAGTCCAGACCGTCCGGTCCGCCATCCAGGGCAAGCCTGGGTTCAAACCGGCTTATTTCCGGCGCAAGCCCCCCAATATCGCCGGAAGGGATGTAGGGCGGGTTGGATAGTATCAAATCAAAACAGGGTTGATCTGCCACGGCTGACATCCAGACGCCTGAAAAAAATAAGACAGGATCCTTTAATATCTGTTCAGCATTTTTCCGGGCTGTGTCCAAAGCCCTGAGCGACAGGTCGCCGGCAACATATTGATGTCCGGGAACCGCCTTGGCCAGGGAAATAATCACCGCCCCCGAACCAACACCCAGCTCCAGTATTTTTTTTTGCTTTCCTTCCTGTGCTGACGGGTTCCGGCCAGCCGGGTCTTCAGACAGAATCTTTATGGCTGTTTCAACCAGGGTCTCCGTGTCCGGCCGTGGAATGAGCACGCCCGGGGCAACTTGAAATTCCGATTCATAAAAGCCTTTTGTCCCTGTGATATATGCCACGGGCTCACCGGCAAGCCGTCTTTTAATACAGGCTTTATAATCGGCCAGTTCTTTTGGTTCAAGGGGGCGGTCATGCTGAAGATACAGGTCCAGGCGACGGATCCCGAGGATATGGGCCAAAAGAATTTCAGCGGTCAGACGCGGACTGTCAATTACCGGTTTAGGTACGAATGAGGAATGTGCCCGCAGTTTAGCACCCTTGTTTTTGGGGAGGGAATCGTCCTGGGAATGTTTTTTAAAATAAGATTCCGTCCAGGTCAGAATCTTGATGATGGTCCACTCAACCAATATCCTTTAATGCCTCTGCCTGGAAATAGGTTTTCAGCTCATCAATGATGTCCTGGATATGGCCTTCCATGATATTGTCCAGTTTATACAGGGTCAGGCCGATCCTGTGGTCCGTCATTCGTCCCTGGGGGAAATTGTAGGTCCGGATTCTTCCGCTCCGGTCTCCGGAACCGACCTGTCCTTTCCGTTCCGCCGCCCTTTTCTCTTCTTCTTCCCTGGTCTTGGCGTCCAGGATGCGGGCTTTGAGAACTCCCATGGCTTTTGCCTTGTTTTTGTGCTGGGATTTTTCATCCTGGCAGGTGGCGGTCACGCCTGTGGGAAGATGGGTGATCCGGACAGCTGAATCCGTGGTGTTTACCGACTGACCACCCGGACCGGATGATCTGAACACGTCAACTTTCAGATCAGCCGGGTTAATATCAATGTCGATATCTTCAGCTTCAGGCAGCACAGCCACAGTGACGGCTGAGGTATGGACCCGTCCCTGGGCTTCGGTCTCCGGCACCCGCTGAACCCGGTGGGTACCGCTTTCATATTTAAAACAGGAAAACGCCCCCTTCCCTTTGATCAGGGAAACAATCTCCTTAAATCCGCCCGAACTTGAATCATTTTTTTCAATAATTTCAATTTGCCAGTGTTTTGATTCCACATAACGGGTATACATTCGAAACAGATCCCCTGCAAAAATACCGGCTTCTTCACCGCCTGTTCCGGCCCGTATTTCAAGAAGGACATTTTTGTCATCTCTCGGATCTTTAGGCATTAAAAGAATTTTGATTTGGGATTGATAGGATTCAATCTTTTCTTCAAGTTCCGGAATTTCTTCACGCGCCATGGCCCGGATGTCCGGGTCACTGTCTTTTAAAAGCTCTTTGGCTTCTGACAGCTCACCAAGCGCAGTTTCGTATTCTCTGAACACCGGAACGATTTTATTGAGTTCACCATGCTCAATGAGATATTCCTGGTACTTTTTCTGGTCACTGATGACCGCAGGATCACTCAGCAATTGCTCAAGCTTGACAAACCGCTCTTCTATGCCTTTTAATTTTTCAAACATAATTTAAAAACTCAAAAGGGGTTCTGTCTTTCAAAACCCCTTTTAACTGCAAATTACAGGTGAAATTATACAAGCTTGGTTGCATCAAAGTTCGCGTATTTCTTTTTAAACCGGTCAATCCGGCCGGCAGAGTCGACCAGTTTTTGTTTCCCGGTAAAAAACGGGTGGCACTGGGAACAGATTTCAACCTTGATGTTTTCTCTAGTGGACCCCACCTCAAATGTTGCACCGCAGGCACACGAGGCTTGTGATCGGCTATATTGGGGATGTATTTCTTTTTTCATTTGTTTAAAAACTCCTTACCAGCCTTTTTCTTCAGGCAATTATCATCATTGTGTTTATGAATTCATCAATTCAAGAAACTCTTTATTATCCTTTGTTCCTTGCATTTTTTCAAGTAAAAACTGCATACTGTCCACAGAATTTAGACTGGACAGCAGTTTTCTTAATATCCAGACACGGTTCAAAACCTGCGGATCAAGGAGCAATTCCTCCTTCCGGGTTCCGGATTTATTTATATCAATGGCAGGATAAACTCTTTTGTCAGCCAGTTTCCGATCCAGAACCAGCTCCATGTTACCGGTTCCTTTAAACTCCTCAAAAATAACCTCGTCCATCCGGCTCCCGGTATCCACAAGGGCCGTGGCGATGATGGTCAGGCTGCCGCCCTCTTCAATATTTCTGGCCGCACCGAAAAACCGTTTGGGCCGATCCAGTGCATTGGAATCCACGCCACCGGAAAGGATCTTTCCGGACGGCGGCATGACTGAGTTATATGCCCGGGCCAGCCGTGTAATACTGTCCAGCAGGATAACGACGTCATGGCCCTGTTCGACAATTCTTTTGGCTTTTTCTATCACCATTTCCGCAACCTGGACATGCCGTTCAGACGGCTCATCAAATGTTGAGCTGACAACTTCTGCATCCACATTCCGGGCCATGTCCGTTACTTCCTCGGGACGTTCATCAATCAGAACAATCATGGGTACAATTTCCGGATGCGCCTTGACCATGCTGTTGGCGATGTTCTGCAGAAGCATTGTTTTACCGGCCTTGGGCGGAGACACGATCAATCCGCGCTGGCCGAACCCGATGGGCGACATCAGGTCAATCACGCGCATGGAATAATTATCAGACTCAGCCTCAAGATTCATTTTCCGCTCAGGATACAGGGGCAGCAGATTGTCAAAAAGAATGGTTTCAGCAGCCAGTTCAGGGTTCTGGAAATTCACCGCTTCCACTTTCAGCAACGCGAAATATCTTTCAGAATCTTTTGGCTGGCGCACCTGGCCGGAAATGGTGTCCCCGGTTCTTAAATTAAACCGTCTGATCTGGGAGGGGGAGACATAAATATCATCCGGTCCGGGCAGGTAATTGTAACCCGGCGCCCGCAAAAAGCCGAATCCGTCCGGAAGGATTTCAAGCGTCCCTTCACCGTAAACCTGTCCGCTTTCCTCAATATTTGCCTGGAGCAGTGCAAAAATCAGCTCCTGTTTTTTAAGCCCGCCAATACCTTTAATTTTGTAGTCTTTAGCGAGCTTGGTCAACTCACTAATCTTCATTTTGTTTAACTCTACAAGATTCATTCACACTCCCGGATTTTTATTATATTTTTTTTAGGCTAAAATTTGTTTTGAGGGATACCCTTCTGAAGTCTGAATATCAAAATGACATGGGAAAACAGACAGATGGTCGATTTTTTTTATTTAACGTTTGAGTAATAAGGTAAAAAATTTAAATTGTCAAGAATTCTTTTTCCAATTTATCAAAGAGTTTATCAACGGAATCAAAGAGTTGAGACAGGGTGCCTGAATTTGTAATCACATGATCTGCCCGGCCTGATTTTTCCTCCTGGGACATCTGAAGCGCCAGTATTTTTCCGGCCTCTGCCTCACTGACATGGTCCCGCCGGCTGATCCGTTGAGCAAGCTTGGCTTTTTCGGCGGTCACGGCAATGGTAACATCAAACAATTGGGCCAAATTTGTTTCAAATAACAGCGGAACTTCTACGGCCACTGCTTTTTTCCCACATTTATATAGGACCTCTTCCATCTGGCCGCACATTTTTTCCCGGATCAGCGGATGCAGAATATTTTCAATTTCTGTGCGCTGCTGTTCATCATCAACCAGAATTTTTCTCAATGCTTTCCGGTCAAGTCTGCCGGTTTTGTCCAGCAGTTCCGGGCCGAATCTTTCAATCAGCTGAGCCAGTCCTTCTTCCCCTGGCTCAACCACCTGCCGGGCAATCCGGTCGCAATCCAGGGTGGCCATGCCCAGTTCCCCCAGCCGTCTGCAGACAAGGGATTTGCCGGATCCGGCAGAGCCTGTAACACCAATTATTAAACGACCAGTCTTTTTTAACATATTTTTTTAACTATTTTCCATCCCAGCTGCCGCCCAGCTTAAACATTGACTTATAATACGTTTTTATGATAGTTTTCAAGACCGTTTTTAAACCTAATTGAAAGGATTGCACACTGTGGAAAGAACACTATCTATCATCAAACCCGACGGCGTTAAAAAAAATGTTATCGGTGAAGTCATCAGACGATTTGAAGCTGATGGCATTAAAATAGCTGCCATGAAAATGATCCAGTTAACAAAATCCCAAGCCCAGGGTTTTTACGCTGTTCACAAAGAACGCCCCTTTTTTGACAGCCTTACGGATTTTATGACATCAGGCCCCATCGTGGTCATGGTCCTTGAAGGGGAAGATGTGATTGCAAGAAACCGTAAACTCATGGGTGCTACAAATTTTGAAGAAGCAGATGAAGGCACCATCAGAAAAGACTATGCAACAAACATTGAGCAGAATGTAGTTCATGGATCTGATGCCCCGGAAACGGCTGCCTTTGAGATCGGCTATTTTTTCAACGCACTTGAAATCCAGAAAAGATAATTCAGCTGCCCTGAACCAAAGAACCGCTGCCGGATGTTACCGGCAGCGGTTCTTTGAATTCACTCTTCATAAATTTCGAATTTCGTTTCATCACTGGTGATCGCGTCAATTTTTTCCTGAAAGACTCTTCGTTCCGGACTGATCAGCCACTTGGTCCAGTCGTCAACATGTTTCCACCGGCTGATGACCAGCATGTGGTTCTCCACATCCACCCGTTTCATAATTTCACTGCCAAGATAACCGCCCCGCTTCAGTGCCGCTTTGTTCATACCTTCATACAAGGCTTTTAACTGCTCTTCATTGCCTGGGACCAGCTTGCGTTTAATTAAGACAATAACCGCCATATCCGCCTCCTGATGATAAAGGTTATGCCACTTGCTTTCCTTTAATATACCATAGCTCACGGCCGCTTAACAATTCCAAGATTATTCTTGACTAAAACCCGGTCTTCATGTATAAAACCCAATCATTCTGCTGGGTGATCGTCCAACGGCAGGACTACGGACTCTGACTCCGTCAATTAAGGTTCGAATCCTTATCACCCAGCCACTTAAAAGACAAGGGGTTTCAGCAAATCATGCTGAAACCCTTTTTTTTGTTCCCACAGCTTATGGATTATAATTCTTTTAAAGAGACTTGGTCTCTTTTTTTTCGTTCTGCATGACAATCGGAATAGATTGAAACCAGAACAAAACAAATGACAGCCAGCAAAATTCCTGTTTTTTTTTAATAACGGTTTCGCCCGTGACAAAATGAATTTAACCCAAGTCAACCCTAAAGTCACGGATAAAACATACTCGGTCATTCAGGCGCTGACAGGGCGCCTGGTTGAACCTTTTTTCCCGGACCGGTACAGGGCTCCGCCGGCAGCAGCATACCGGCTGATAAATTTTCCCAGGATTTGTGTGTACTGTCAATTCCGGCAAAGTTTTACACCTGAAGGTTGGCGGATGAGATATATTCAAATTGCTGTTTAAGGCGTCTATGCCGATGATCTTTGTTACGTGGCATTGACAAAACATGGGTTCTTGGTTATGACTTCTTAATCGCAACCATTAAAAATTATGTTTCACAACTGAACCTGCTGAAAAAAGGAGAATATTTGATGATTATTCGTAACTTCATACTGGGAGTCTGCTTTTTAGTAT
Source organism: Desulfobacteraceae bacterium (assembly GCA_050293905.1). Taxonomy (GTDB): domain Bacteria; phylum Desulfobacterota; class Desulfobacteria; order Desulfobacterales; family Desulfobacteraceae; genus Desulfobacula. Next base: position 13,223 of record JBNKNP010000482.1, read on the forward strand.
TAACAGGTATCTGCTCAACCGTTTATGCAGCAGAATCGGATTTCAGCCCCAAACAGGGATATTATATCGGGGCATCTGCTGTTTACAACTATATCAATAAAGATTTTAATGATACAATGTATTATACGGACGGTGCATTAAATTACAATGTTCCTGCAATTGACAGTGCCCTGGGATTTGGAGTTACCATCGGAAAAAGAAATGAAATCATGGCTGTGGAAATTACCTACCAGAGAGTCGAGCATGATACGCACACCATTTACCCGGGCATGGGAGATCAGAACGCGTATTACAATGTGGTTGATTTGAATTTAAAATTTGAAGTCTTTGCCCGGGACAGGCTCAGGCCGAACTTTCTCATCGGTATCGGAGCACCCTGGCTGGATATAGAAAAAAACAGGACAGACGGAACAAATTTCACTGATGAAACATTTATCGGCTATTCCCTCAATATCGGCGGAGGATTATCATATTATCTGACGTCAAGATGGTTTATAAACACTGCGGCAATGTATCGATGGCAGCGGTTTAAAGAAGTAGACAACGGGAGTCTGAGCCAGGATGCCATGGGAAACGGCATGAATTGCATGGTCGGCCTGGCGTATACGTTTTAATCTTTATGGAAAAAACATGGACACGATAAAAATTATTCAGGGCGATATTACCCAGGCCCGTGTTGATGCCATTGTTAATGCCGCCAATTCCCAGATGCTTGGCGGCGGCGGAGTAGATGGTGCGATCCACAGGGCGGCAGGCCCGGAACTTCTTCAGGCGTGTAAAAAAGTTAAGGCGGAAAACGGGATTCGCTGCCCTGCCGGCGAAGCACGAATCACCGGTGCGGGAAATCTTCAGGCCAAATTTGTTATTCATACGGTGGGCCCCAGGTACAATATTGATAAACATCCTGAAAATCTTCTGATGTCGGCTTATCAAAACAGCCTGGAACTTGCAGTGTCCAAGGGGTGTGCATCCATTGCATTTCCGGCCATTTCATGTGGTGTTTATAGCTATCCGCCCCGGGAGGCGGCCAGAATTTCCATTTCAGTTTGCAGACGGCCGGAATATAAATCATTGATGAAATATTTTTATCTGTTCAGTGACAGGATGGCTGCCATTTGGACGGCAGAACTCAATATTACGTGAAAAAATGGCGGAACAGCACCATCCATTATGGCCGGTAAAACATGCCGGCAGAATAAAGGAGAGCGTTATGAAAGTCTCTCAGAAAATTTATATTTTCTTTTCTGTTGTACTCATTGCTGCCATTGCAGGCCTGTATTTTTCATGCCGTTCCGGCACACCGATTCGAATCGGTTTCGTAGGGGGGCTTTCAGGGAAATACTCCGACCTTGGCATTGACTGCCGCCGGGGGGTAGAACTGGCCGTTGCCCGGATCAACTCAAAAGGCGGTGTCCACGGCAGATCAGTTGAAATCGTGGCAATGGATGATGCTCAGGATGAAACAACGGCCAGGTCAGCTGTAAAAACCCTGCTCGCAAAAAACCTGCCGGTCATCATCGGTCATATGACCAGCAGTATGACCATGGCCACCCTGCCGATGATCAACGACAGCAATACCCTGCTGGTCAGCCCGACCACATCCACCCCTTTGCTCAAAGATATTGATGACAATTTTATCCGCTCATGTGCCGTAACCATTGCAGCAGCCGGCATGGAAGCAAAATACCTGCGTGAAGAAAAGGGGATAAGCAGTGTCGGTGTAATTTACGATCTTGGTAATAAAGCCTATACACAAAAATGGTATGAAAGTTTTAAAAAAAGTTTTCTTGCAAACGGGGGGAAGAAAATCATTCCACTCCCGTTCACCTCAAAACCGGATATTCCGCTGCTGCCCCTGATACTTCAAATGCAGCAGAACTCAGTTGAAGGGCTGGTCATTGTCGCAAACTCAGTGGATGCCGCCATGCTTTGCCAGCAGGTGCGCAAAGCAGACTGGCAGATTCCCCTGGCGCTGGCCGACTGGGCAGCCACGGAACAGCTTATCAACCTCGGTGGAGAAGCAGTCGAAGGCGTGATGGTTTCTCAATTTTTCAATAGAAAGAGTACCAAACCAACCTTTCTTGAATTCAAAGCCAATTTTGAAAATCGGTATAAAGGTGAACCGGGATTTGGTGCGCTGCATGCATACAATGCGGCAATGATGGTCTTTACCTCCATGCAGGCGCAGAAAAAAAACGAAACATTGAAACAGGCCATCCTTAGAATTTCACATTTTAAAGGCCTGCAGGATGATATTATCATCAACCAATACGGCGACTCAAACCATCCAACGTACATGGGTGTCATAAAGGACGGACATTTCATGATTCTTGAGGATTACCGGTGATTCGCAACCGCACACTCAGACAGTCATTCATTGCCTCTCACATTTTGGTGGGCTTGATTCCGCTGGCGTTCATCGCCGTGTTTTTTCTGCTGTTCATTATAAGGAGCGCCCGGGAAGATTTCATGGTCAAGATAGATCTTTTGTCCAAAAGCACCCGTGGTCAGATCCAGCTGTTCCTTGAACAGCCGTTGACTTCCCTGAACACGATCAGCAATATACTGCCTGATTCCGCCCGGCACAGTGAAACGGTGACCCGGCTGCTGAATACCTATATGCAGGAATCTCCCTACTTTGAGTCCATTTATATCCTCAATAATTCCGGAAAAGTGATCAATGTCGGCCTGCCCCTTGACCGGGAGCAGTACCGGATGGATCTGACAGGGATCACCCTTGGACACAAAAAGGAATTCAAAACAGTTTTGAAAACAGGACATCCTGAATGGTCCGACACCTTCCTGTCCCTTTCCAGCGGGAAAATCAGCCTTACACTCTGGGTGCCGGCCGGCGGCGATATCATGGCTGCTGATATCAACCTGAGCACCCTTGCCCAGCACATTAATCACCTCAGAACCGACAGGGTCGTTACCATGGTTATTGACAAAAACGGCACCGTCATGGTCCATCCGGATATGAACATTGTCGGAAAGCATATCATGGTCAATGATATTGACATTGTATCCTCCGCTCTTGCCGGAAAAGAAGGGATCGGCTCGTTTCAGTTCCTGGGCCGCAGCTTCATCGGTGCCACGCACATCATACAGCCGGCGGGCTGGATCGCCCTGATCGCTGCCCCGGCAGCCCAGTTTACCGAATATCTGTCTATCCCGCTTCTCATTATCGGCGGCGGCATCTGCAGTTGTGTTGTCCTTTCTCTCCTGCTGGCGATCTTTAAGGCAAAGAGGCTGGCCCGGCCCCTTATCGACATTACAGCCAAAAGCGGTATCATCGCCAGGGGAGAATACTCTCTCTCCCTGCCGGAAAGCAGCTATACAGAACTCCAGCAGCTTTCAGACAGTATCCGTCACATGGCCCGGGCTATCCGGAAACGTGAGCATGAACTTCGTGAAAAGGAAATAACATACAGGGAACTGGTGGAAAACACGAGCAATCTGGTATTGCGTCTGGACCGGGATCTTGCCATTGTCTATGCGAATCATACCATTGAACGGTTCACAGGCGTGTCCGCTCCCGACATGATAGGAATGAAACTTATTGATATTATTGCTGCCGATGACCAGCCGCTTTTTACAAATGCACTGACAACATGGACGAAAGACCATATTTCAAGCGGGACTGTAGAATGCCGGTTACCGACACCGGAAAATGGTCCTGACCGTCACCTGCTGTTGACGATGAATCTGCATTATAACTCAAGCGGCAAGCTTGAAGATTTAAGTGTTATTGGCCATGATATCACGGCACGGTACCAGATTGAAAAACAAAATAAAAAAATGGAAGAACAACAGCAGATGTCTCAAAAGATGGAACTGCTCGGCCTGATGGCCGGAGGTGTTGCCCATGACCTGAACAATATCCTGGCCGGGATCATCAATTACCCGGAATTGCTGCTGACAAAACTGCAGCCCCACGACCCTCTCCGCCCCCCGATTGAAGCCATCAAAAAATCCGGTGAAAGAGCTGCTGCCGTGGTTGCCGATCTCTTGACCGTTGCCCGGGATTCGGCGTCTGTCCATACGCTCACAGACTTGAACACACTGATAGCCGGGTATCTGTCAACACCTGAATTCAAAAAGCTGCAGGATCTTTATCCGCACGTCGGTTTTTCCTTTCATCCCTGTACAGATATCTGGGCCTGCAATTGCTCCCCGATCCATATTGAAAAAACGCTGATGAACCTTATTACCAATGCGTTTGAAGCAGTCAAGACAGACGGCATCGTCGAAATCAGCACCGCCAATGTTAACCCAGCCGATCTGCCGCCTGAAAAAAAAGCAGATCTTAAATCCCTGCCCTGTGTCGCATTTACGGTTAAAGACAGTGGTGAGGGCATACCGCCGGCTGATCTGAAACGAATATTTGAACCTTTTTTCTCCAAAAAGGGTCTGGGCAGGAGCGGCACCGGCCTTGGCCTTACCGTTTCCTGGAACACCGTTCAAGAGCACGGCGGAACTATCACCGTCCACAATGACCGGAACGGCACACTTTTCGCTGTGTATCTGCCGGCAGACCTGGAATCCCCCAAACCTGCAGCAAAATCCGTCCGGGAAAAACAGCATCAGGGAAACGGTGAGCACATCCTGGTTGTCGACGATGAAGAAGACCTGCGTGAAATTGGTGTTGAAATGCTGGAGCTTCTTGGTTACAAAGGGTCGGCCGTGGGCAGCGGAGAAGAGGCGATTGAATTTTTGCACCACACACCCGTCGACCTGATCCTGCTCGATATGCAGATGGACCCGGGAATGAACGGTAAAGAGACCTACAAAGAAATCAAGAAATTATATCCCCGTCAGAAGGCATTGATCGCAACCGGTTTTTCCACCAGCGATGACGTGGAGGCGACCCTTCTGGAGGGAGCCGGATCGTTCATAAAAAAGCCGTTCGGTCTTCAAGATCTTGCCAAAGCCGTTGATCAGGTTCTAAATCAGGACTGATGAACAATTTTCACCTGTTACTTGACATCAAATAAATTTTCGTTATAAAAAAATAACGCCCGCTCTAAAAATTACTGGGACGGGACTCAATATTTTCAGGAACAGGATTACCCTTTCCCTGACGTTTATCCAATAGATCTTCGATTCGGCACTCCGCCGACAGGCAGCACTGTTGCTGCCGGGACTCTCAACATTATTTCATTTCAGTTGAAAAGGATAAACGCCTATGCATCAGTTCCTGGAAACAGGCATTGTTCATGAGAAAATTACACGTCTGGATATTCGGGAAACCGGGTATGCCATGACCACCCTGGAGGAAGAGCACCTCGAGGAAATCATGGCCCTTCAAAATATTATTGTTCAACATCTGCACCGGTCGGATATTCTGCATTCGTTTTCCAAAGCATTCATGAAAGAACATCTTTCAGAACGGGGCATAATTCTCGGCGTCTTTGCCGATGGCAGGCTCATTGCATTCCGAAACGTTTATTTCCCCGATCCCCGGGATAAAGAATGGAACATGGGGTTTGACATTCATCTTCCTGAAGATGAACTGTCACAGGTAGCCAATCTTCAGATGGTCTGCGTCCATCCGCGCTTCAGGGGAAACGGTCTGGCCGTGAAAATGAACCGGGCCGCTTTAAAGATGATCTCCCATACCGGGCGATACAACCATGTGTTTGCCTCGGTGTCTCCGCACAATCCATGGAATATTAAAATTCTTTTAAACAGCGGATTCCACATCCGCAGACTAAAACAGAAATATCAAGGAAAACTTCGATATATTGTTTACCGGAATTTAAACACACCCAGCCAATTTTACGGCGAACATGACTTTTATGCCGGACTGCAGGATCTGGAACTTCAGGAAGAACTGCTTTGTTCAGGATGGCAGGGCGTTGGCCTTGAACCTTTGCAGCCGGATGAAGAAGGGGCGGACCAACGGTCAGCCCACAGCTTCAACATTCATTTTAAAAGACCGTTTCTTGCCACACTTTTTCCTTATTCTCACACCCGGCAGCCCTGGCCTGACACAGGCCAGCCGGTTCTCAGAACAACTAAGCAGGATGTCGGAAATGTGCAAAAACGATGAATAGTCAGGCACAAATAAATTACAAAATTGTTTTCCATAGCACAAAACTGTGATTTTTTTCATATCTTCAAAAATAATCACCCCTGCTAAAAAAAACATAAAAACTATTTATTTCAAATGGTTATAGTCTGTTTTATCCCGTTTTATTATAGCGGCATTATTTTTGCAGCATCTAATAGTTAACAAAAAAAATAAATTAAACATGGTAAATCGCTATATACAACACCCCCATTTTCTACGTCCGGTTTAAAAATAAGGAGAGTGTATGACCATCAGCAATGCCCTGATATTTATTCAAAGGGGACAAAAAGAAAATCATTTGCGGCAGCGGTTGAATGCAGTATCAAATATGTTTGAACTCCAGAAGATCCTTGCCATGGAACAACTTCAATTTTCAGAAGAAGATTTTGATCAGGCTTATCACCTTCAACTGGTCAAATGCCAGGAGATGGAGGAAGCTGAGCAGCTGAAAGGATTTAAAATGTGGTGGACCCTGCTGCATAAATTTTTGCAGACGCCACCTGAACCGCCCCCTGGAAATTATCCGGAATCTTCACTTTAAAAAAAAAGGATAAACATGACAGTTCAACTTCAATCGCGAATGACCCACGCCTCCCTTGACTGGAAAAAATGGCTGAAAGAGGGAGATCAGTACTTTAAATCGGTTTCACCGGACGGAAGGAAAAGCCGATTTGGAACCGATATCCGATATAACCTTCTGTCCATGGCATTGGAAAGTTATATCATGGCCATTATGGACTTCCATCACACGCTTCCGGACAATCATACATATACGGATCTAATAGAGGGCCTGGAGCAGGTAATGGCGGTTGATCCGGACCTGAAAAGCCGCATTTTAAAATATGAAAACATCCAGTCAATCTGTTCCATTGAACAATATCACAGGGAGCATCAGCCTGAAGAAACAGATATAAATAATTTAAGGGGAGCCGTTCTTGAGATCAGGACCATGGCCCACGACGTATGCTGCCCCATTATATCCGGATAGGATTTAATAGAACCGGTTTTGGGCTTCCATCTCTGACAGGGTCTGTTTCATGCCGTGCACCTGGTTCTCTTTTTGAAAAAGTTCATGCTCAATGGCCTTTTTTTCCTCATCCAGATCGCGGATTTCATCTAAAATCCGTTTGCAGGCCTGGCTGTCTGAACAATTTTTGGATAATTCATTTTCCTTGACTTGAATTTCTTTTTCAAGGTCTTCCAGTTTATTTTTAAACCATTGTATATTTTTCTGCTCGTCCTTCAGATTTTGTTTAAAGTTATAAACTTCTATGCCTTTGTTATAGGCTTCTAAAAAAGCCGGTGCCATGTTCCGGGGGCATAGGTTTGCATAAACCCGGCCTTTAAGCCCCATCAGATAACCGTTTCGAGGCGTACAAAACTCATGGAGCCCTTCATCGCGGCCCCTTAAATATTCCTGTAAATCCGGGGTGACGTCATACTTTGAACAGGCTTTACGATGCTGGCTGAACCGGTTTGCTGCCCGTCCATAGCTCCCATCTTCATACCCGATCTGGTACCAGTCTGCTGTCAGGCATTCTTCTTTTTTCATGGTGGCGCATCCGGAAAGAAAGAATATGCCTATCAATAAAATACAGATCCCGCTCCGCCGGACCAGACTGCAATTAAACATCTGTTTCAACATCGATATCTCCTGGTTATGATTCATGATTGATACCCTTATATTTCTCACAGATTCCATTTGCACCCACCAATGGATGTCTGCATTTTCCGGCCGGTTGTGTTTTATATCTGCCGGCAACTCTTTTATTAAACTGCCATTCCCAAGTCAAATTCGCAATAAAAATCTTATTCAATACTGCGCATTAATAAGGCGGGTATTGCCCCGCCGGCAATGGTAAAGAAATTGAAAGAATTCTTTTTAAATATTTTGAAGTATATTATAAGCAAAGGGTAGCAATCAGATAACGTATGAAGGAGAAAAATCAATCCGTGGCACACAAACAAAAATATGTATTAATTGCCCTCCTTCTGATAACCATCCTCACCCTGTTCGGAATAACTTACAACAGCACCAGAATAATTACAAAAAAAACAGTTGAAAATCATCAGCAGAGCATTGCTTCTGAAGCTGCAAAAACAGTCCAATTGTGGCTGAACCAGCATGTGAGGATTATAGAAGCGACAGCCCGGGCTGTCGGACAGATCACCATTACACAGAATCCGGATACCCTGCGGCTGTTAAAAATGGCTTTAAACGCCGGCAATTTCAGTGACGTCTATATCGGACTGGATGACGGGACCATGATTGACGGGGCAGACTGGCTTCCGCCTGCAGGGTACGACCCCAGGATAAGACCCTGGTACAAAACAGCGGTGGCAAAAGACACAACAGCCTTTACCACACCGTATATTGATATGACCACAAATAAGATGGTCATTGCCATTGTTAAGCCTTTGTATGTGAATAATGAATTTAAAGGCGTACTCAGTGCCGATATTGTTCTTGATACCCTCAAAGAAAGTGTGATGGACGTAAAAATAGGCAATTCAGGCTATGCGTTTGTCATTGACAGCCAGGGGATTGTCCTGATCCATCCGGATCAGGCACTGCTGATGACAACCGCCTTTCAGGACCTGGATCCCACGCTTCACAATGTCCTTGATTATTTTGAAAAACAGTCTGTGGGCTCTTTTTACTACAGTTACCGGAGTGAAGAAAAAATCGTTTCCTTTCAAAAACTTTCAGATACCGGCTGGTACCTGTGCACCACGGCTTTGAAAAACGAAGCCTATCAGCTTGCAAAAAACACGGCCATGCTCTTTGCCATGGGAGTGGTTTTAAAAATTCTGGGTGTCCTGGCCATCCTGACCCTTCTGGTTGTTTCCGGCAGTGCTGTTCTCCTTTTGATGTCCAAAAACCGGTTTAAAGCCGCTGCCCGGGAATACAGCGAGCTTATGTCCGGCAAAGAGGAAATTTTACAAACGGAAATTCTTCGCAGAAAAGATGTTGAAACCCGCTACCAGACCCTGTTCAATGTTGCCACAAATGCTATCATGATCATCAAAGGGTCCTATTTTGTGGAATGCAATAAAAAAGCCGTCCAGATGTTTGGGTATGATCAGGAAACGATTACCGGCATGTCCATGCTTGATCTGTCCGCTGACATCCAGCAGGACGGAAAAACAAGCAGCTTCAAACTGAACACCATTGTGGACAGGGTGATGACAGGCGAACAGGCTTTTTTCGAATGGATGTTTCAGCGGTCTGACGGGAAGGAATTTCCAACACAGGTCAGCCTCCAGATGCTTCAGCTTGACAAGGAAATGGTGCTCTTGTCCAGCATCTGGGATATTTCCAGGCGGGCTCAGGCGGAACAGCAGCTCATACAGGCCCAGAAAATGGCAGCCATGGGAGAAATGCTCAGTGCCATTGCCCACCAGTGGCGCCAGCCGTTAAATGCCCTGTCCACCTATATTGCAAGTCTTCCTTCAGCATTTTACAACCAGATGATTACCCGGGAATTTATCAGTAAGCTGGTAAACGAGTCTGACGCCCAGATTCAATTCATGTCCAGGACCATCAATGATTTCAGGCAGTATTTCCATCCGTCGAAAAACAAGCAGGCCTTTGATGTATTTAACTCTATTCAAAGTGCCGTTAAATTAATCATGCCGCAGCTCAAGCAGAAAACCATTGCCCTTCAAATCCACAAACCCAGGCATACAAAGACGTTTTTTGTCTATGGGTATAAAAATGAATTTGTGCATGTACTGGTGAATATCATATCCAATGCCAAAGATGCCATCCTGGAAAAACAAAACGCAAAGAAAAAAAATTATCCGGATCCCCGCATTGATATCTTCGTTAACGGCACCGACACTCATGTCACCCTTGTCATCAGCGACAATGGCTGCGGTGTTCCCCGGCATCTGCTGACCAAGATCTTTACTCCCTATTTTACGACAAAGGGAACGGCCACAGGAACCGGCATCGGGCTTTATATGGCAAAAACAATTGTTGAAAAAGAAATGAACGGCAATATCATGGTGGAAAACAATTCAGACGGTGCAAGCCTTATCATCCGTCTGCCCCTTATGAGCGGTAAAAGAGGTGAGCAACTAAGGAGATGACAATGCTTAATTTCAGCAACTCAGACATCAATGTCATCATTGTGGATGATGAAGAAGCAGAACTTAATGCGTATAGTTTCCTGCTGCAGTCCATGGGCGTAAAGCAGATTACCACGATTAAGGACAGCAGAAAAATCATGCCGGTCCTTGAAAGCCATCATTCATGCGTCATGTTTCTCGACCTGAACATGCCCTATAAATCCGGACAGCAGGTCCTTGCAGAAGTCAGGGAAAAATATCCCCAGATTCCCGTGATCATCTGCACAGCCAATTCCGATATTGAGATGGCAGTGGAGTGTCTGAAGTCAGGTGCCCATGATTACCTGGTTAAACCGATCACAAACAATACCTTTGGGTCTGCCTTAAGAAACGCCCTGGAAATCGTCACCCTGCGCAATGAAGTCCTGTCGTTGAAAGGACTGCCCTTTTCAGGCCGTCTCCAGTCCCCGGAACATTTCTCGGGAATTATTACCCGGAACCCGGCCATGCTGGGCATTTTCCGTTATATTGAATCCATCGCATCAACCGGCCAGCCCGTGCTGATTTTAGGAGAGACCGGCTCGGGCAAGGAAATGATTTCCCGTGCCATCCACGATGTCAGCAAAGCCGTAGGCCGGTTTGTGGCGGTGGATGTGTCCGGCCTGGATGAGACCCTGTTTTCCGATGCCCTGTTCGGACATAAAAAAGGGGCTTTCACCGGTGCTGACACCGACCGCCCGGGCCTGATTGAAAAAGCAACAGACGGGACGATCTTCCTGGATGAAATCGGTGATCTGACCCTGCCTTCCCAGGTAAAGCTGCTCCGCCTGCTCCAGGAAGGGATTTATTATCCCCTGGGCGATGATCATCCCAGAAAGTGCCGGGCAAGGATCATTACGGCAACCAATAAAGAAATCAACCGGCTGGCAGGTAATGAAAACGAATTCCGGCTGGACTTTTACTATCGGCTGTCCACCCACCTGATTGCGCTTCCTGCCCTGCGGGAACGAAAAGAGGACCTTACGGTCCTCATCCGCCATTTTACAGATCAGGCTGCCCGGACCATGGGAAAAACCATTACCACTGTAAGTCCCAAACTGGTCAGCATCCTGTCCAGGCATTCCTTTCCCGGTAATATCAGGGAATTGAAAACCTATATCTATGATGCCGTTGCCCAGTGCAGCGGCCAGGAACTGACCGAGACGGCCATTGTGGAACGGTTAAGCCATGAAACCGCCATTCCCGCCGTCCCAATTGCCCCTGCGACCGGGACGGATGTCCTGGAATCTTTTTTCGGATATTTCCCGACCCTGGCGGAAGTGACGGATTTCATCGTTGATCTTTCCCTGGAAAAAACCGGTCACAACCAGACCCGGGCAGCCAAACTGCTTGGCATCTCAAAACAGGCGTTGAGCAAACGGCTTAAAAAACGATCAAGTCAACCATAGTAGACTGTGTCAATTTTTATTGACCATTGCGGTTGACATCCTGGCTGAAACACCCCCGGACACCTGACTGAAATATCCCCTGAAACTGCCTGCCCACAAGCATGCCCTGCATTTCCCCTTCCCCTGGTATATAACTTGCTCCTTCATCAATTGATAATGCGCGGGAGTGTGCAGATGACCATCAGCATCATCTATTTTCATCTGCCGCGATCAATAACCAGGAGGGATTATGACACAACCAAACCAGGAAGAAATTTTGCAGGATCTCAGATCCAGATTCGTCCCCCAGGGGCCTTTCAATGTGACTCCGTATTTTGCCCAAAACGCAAGGGGATCCGTCATTTATGATGTCCAGGGACGGGAACTGATTGATTTTGCAGGAGGGATCGGAGTTATGAATGTCGGCCACAGCCATCCCAAAGTCATTGCGGCCATTAAAGACCAGGCGGAAAAGTTTACCCACACCTGCTTTCATATTGTCATGTATGAACCGTATTTAAAACTGGCAGAAAAGCTGTGCAAGCTTGTTCCGGGCTCATTCAACAAAATGGCCATGTTTGCAAACTCAGGAGCGGAAGCTGTTGAAAATGCAATTAAGATTGCCCGGCATCACACCAAAAGGAAAGGAATCATTTCCCTTGAAAACGGCTTTCATGGCAGGACGTTTATGGCCATGTCCCTGACCAGTAAGGTTAAACCTTACAAGTACGGTTTTGGACCCATGATGTCCGATGTCCACCATATCCCGGCAGCCTACTGCTACAGGTGTCCCTTCGGACTTGACTATCCGGACTGCAACACAGCCTGCGCCGATCACCTGAATGATTTTTTTATCAGCAATATGGCTGCCGAAGAAACAGCAGCCCTGATTGCAGAGCCTGTATCCGGTGAAGGCGGATTCATCACACCACCACCTGAGTACTTTAAAAAAATCAGCAGAATCTGCAGCGATAACGGTATTGTCTTTATTGCAGATGAAATCCAGAGCGGTATCGGCCGAACCGGAACCATGCTGGCCATGGAACACTGGGATGTGACACCCGATTTGACCACTCTGGCCAAAAGCCTTGCCGGCGGCATGCCCCTGAGTGCGGTGGTGGGCAAAGAAGAGATCATGAATTCAGCCCAGATCGGCGGACTGGGAGGGACCTATGGCGGCAACCCGATCTGCTGCGCAGCAGCCCTGGCTGTTCTGGACCTGTTTGAAGAGGAAAACCTGCTGGAAAAATCCGTATTGCTGGGACAAAAACTGAAAACACGGTTTGACAGCTGGAAGGACCGGTACGAAATCATCGGAGATGTCCGGGGTGCAGGCCCCATGCTGGCACTGGAACTGGTCAGGGACAGACAGACAAAGGAACCGGCCGCAGATGAAGCCAAAGCTCTTGTTAAATTCTGTTATGAAAAAGGACTTGTTCTTCTTTCCTGCGGCAATTACGGCAATGTCATCCGGACGCTCATGCCACTGACAATTGAGGATAATGAACTTGAACGGGGGCTTTCCATCATGGAAGAAGGATTTCACACCCTGGCAGGATAGAGCATCATAAAAATGGACCGCAGATGATTTAAGGCAAACAAAATTCGCGGTCTTAGGCCTGCAAAGGGCGGGCTGAGCATATAAAGTTTATGACCTGTATTTAATTTTTCGGAGGCTAAAAAATGAAAAAAAGATATTCTCTATCAAACTTTTTCGCGGCAGCACTGACAATTTCCGTGTTTTTATTCGTCAGCCTGATATCAACCCCGGCATCAGCCGGCAGCAGTGTCGTCCGTATCGGCAACATTATTCCTTTGTCCGGTCCGTCAGCGTCTGTTGGCGACCAGGGTAAAAAAGCAAGGGAAATGGCAGTGGAAGAGATCAACGCCGCAGGCGGCATCAAATCCCTGGGCGGCGCAAAATTAGAATTGTATTATGCCGATTCCGAATCCAAGCCTGAAAAAGGTGTTGCAGAGGCGGAACGACTGATCAATTCGGAAAAAGTCCATGTGGTCACCGGCTGCTGGAACTCTGCTGTCACCTATCCCACCACGGCTGTGGCGGAACGGTACGGTATTCCGTTTATCGTTCCGGTGTCCGTATCCGACAAAATCACGGACCAGGGATTTAAAAACGTTTTCCGCATCGCAGCAAAAGATTCATGGTGGACGAGGGATCAGTTTACCTTCTTAAAAGATATGGAAAAAGAATTTAACACCCCGGTTAAAAAACTGGCCTTTGTCTACGAGAACGGCGACTGGGGGAAAGGGTTTGCCGGTCAATGGAAAACACTGGCCAAAGAAGCCGGCTACGAAGTTGTTCTGGACGAACCCTATCCGTCAACCGCAACAGACCTAAGCCCGGTGGTACAGAAAATTCGCAGGTCAAGAGCCGATGTTCTCATGCTGGTTTCCAATGCGGCTGATGCCATCCTTTTAACCAACACCCTGGCTGCATACAAAGTAAACCTTAAAGCCATCATCACCAGCGGCGGCGGTCATGCCGATCCTTCATTTCTGAAAAGTGTAGGAAAAAATGCCCGGTATATTTTCGATATTGTTGAATGGGAAACAGATGTAAACAAAGCCGGTGCAAAAGAGACCAACAACAAGTATAAAGCCACCTATGGGACGAATCTGACCGGCGAGGCTGTGGATGCCTATCTTGCCATGTATGTTATCAAAGATGCCCTTGAACGGGCGGCAAGCCTTGATCCCAACAAAATCAGACAGGCGCTTGCCACCACCAATCTCAAAAGCGGACCCGGAATGATCGTGGGATATGATGCTGTCAAATTTGATCAGACCGGACAGAATGCCCATGCATCTCTGGTCATGGTGCAGATCAATGATATCGGCAATGGTCTGGAACGGATCTCTGTCTGGCCGAAGTCTGCAAGACGGGCCGGCTACACACCGATATTTCCCAAGCCGTAAACGGCAGGTTCCATCATAATGTCCCGGAAGGTCCCCCTCCCCTTCCGGGACAGACCACCCTGAGATTTGGAGACATAAATGATTTATTTTATTGAAGATGCGATTAACGGAATATTAATGGGATCCATATACGGGTTGACCGCTCTTGGGCTCACCATTATCTTCGGGGTTCTCAAAGTGGTCAATTTTGCCCATGGTTCCCTGCTGATGGTGGGGATGTACCTTGCCTACTGGACAGTTGCCCTAACCGGGCTGCACCCCTATGCTTCCCTGGTTGTCGTGATTCCGCTCATGTATTTTTTCGGTTATTATCTCCAGGACATTGTCATAAAACCCATATTCAAAGCTGAAAAAGATGTCAGGGAACCCTTGACCGTCATCATTGTGACAACCGGTGTCTGGTATATTTTGGATAACCTGACCCTGCTGGTATTCGGTCCGGAATACCGATCCGTGGCAAACAATCCCCTGAAAGGAAAAATGATCGAACTCGGTGACATGTTCATTTCCGTTCCTAAACTATGGGGGTTTGTCACAGCCATTATCACGGCTTTGGGTGTCTACTATTTTTTTCAGAAAACAAGGATGGGACGGGCCATCCGGGCCACCAGCCTGGACCGTGACGCAGCAAGTCTTTCAGGGATCAATCAATACAAGATCTACAATGCGGCCTTTGGCATAGGAACCGCCGTGGCAGGCATTGCCGGGGTCACCCTGATTCCGTTTTACAATATCTTTCCCACGGTTGGGGTCCTGTTCGATATCAAGGGGTTTATCATCGTTGTGCTGGGCGGTCTGGGCAGCATCCCGGGCGCTATCATCGGCGGTATCATTGTCGGACTTATCGAGTCCGTCGGCCCCCAGTTCATGACGGCAACCTGGACCGAGGCCATTGTTTACGGACTTTTTCTTCTGGTCCTGTTTGTCAAACCATCAGGACTGTTCGGAGTAAAATATGACTGGTAACAAATCCATTGAAACAAAAAATACCGTAGTATTGGCTGCATCGGTCCCTGAAAAAGGGACACTGCCTGCAACTGCAGGTTTAAAAGAGACGATCAACCTGGGATTCCTTGCCTTTGTTGCGGTTCTGGCATTCGGCCTGCCGTTGATCCTGCGAAGTCCCACCTGGCTGCACATCGTCGTTCTCATTTATTTTTATGCCTACCTGACCACCTCATGGAATATGGTGGGCGGTTTTGCAGGGGTTCTTCCCTTAGGTCATGCCGTCTTTATCGGAATCGGCGCTTACACATCCACCATTTTATCGCTTCAATACGGTATCAGCCCCTGGATCGGCATGATCATCGGCGGCCTGCTTTCCGTATGCGTCGGTATTCTCATGGGACTTCCGACCTTTAAAATGAGGGGCGCTTATTTTGCCCTGGCCACCATTGCTTTTGCAGAAGGATTCAGGGTCATGGTGGAAAATATCGATTACCTGGGCCCTTTGAAGATCAATGGTCCCAGGGGGCTGCAGATTCCGCCTCTGAACCCCGGCCTGGCCAACTTCATGTTTACCTCCAAAGAACCCTACTATTACATCATATTGATCATGCTCATTACCGCTTTGGCCCTGACCTGGTTCATATCTCGATCCAAGCTGGGATATTACCTGAATGCAGGCGGTGAAGAACCCGAAGCAGCCATGGCTCTGGGGATCAATGTGTCACGGGCAAAACTGATCGCCATGGCGGTCAGCAGCTTTCTCACTGCGTTTGCCGGCACCTTTTATGCCCAGTTTTCCCTTTTTATTCATCCTCGAAGCATCATCTCTCTGGATACATCCTTTGAAATCGCCTTTATCGCCCTGATCGGCGGCAGGGGATCCATTGCCGGACCGGTTCTCGGGGCATTGCTCTTACGTCCGGTGAGCGATTTTTCCAGAATTTATTTTGGCGATACACTGCCCGGACTCCATCTGATCATCTACGGCGTGGTGCTCATCCTGGTCATGATATACCAGCCCAGGGGACTGCAGGAGCCATTGACCAGACTTTATGATTCAGTGGTGGATCAAATGGCTGCCCGATTTAACAAGGAAGGTGATGCATGAAAATTCTTGAAGTCAATGATATGGTCATGAAATTCGGCGGCCTGACAGCTGTGGACACACTGAATCTTTCCATTGACACAGGGGAAATCCTGGGACTGATCGGCCCCAACGGTGCCGGAAAATCCACTGCCTTTAACTGTATTGCAGGCGTTCATCCACCCACACAAGGGCAGATCCGGTTCAATGGCGAGATCATCAACCGGCAGAAACCCTGGGACCTGTGCAAAAAAGGACTTGCCCGTACCTTCCAGATCGTTAAACCCTTTGCCACCAAAAGTGTTTTATACAATGTCACGGTCGGGGCATTTGCCACCACGGACAACCGGTCGGAAGCTGAAGACAAGGCCATGACCGTTCTGAAAAAACTCAATTTTGAAAGCCGGAAAGACACCAAGGCCGGCAACCTGACCATTGCCGACAGAAAACGCCTTGAAATTGCCAGGGCCATTGCCACCGAGCCCGTGCTGCTGCTCCTGGATGAAGTCATGGCAGGACTCCGGCCCGGGGAAGTAGATGAAATGGTTGACATTATTGAGCAATTGAGACAGTCCGGAATCACCATTTTCGTGATTGAGCACATCATGCGGGCCATCATGGCATTGTCGGACCGCATCGTGGTGATTCATTTCGGTAAAAAAATCGCCCAGGGCACCCCGCAGGAGGTTGCCTCAAACGAAAGCGTTATTAAAGCATATCTGGGAGATGAATATGGGGTTTCTTGATATCAGCACCATTGATGTTTTTTACGGTGACGTCCAGGTTATTTTTGATCTTTCCTTAAGTATAAATGAAGGAGAGGTGGTCAGTATCATCGGTGGAAACGGCGCCGGCAAATCAACGCTGCTGCGGACCATATCCGGGTTGATGGCCCCGTCCAAAGGCAGCATATCCTTTGACGGCCGGAGCATTGATGCGCTTCCACCTGAACAGATCGTTGCCGGCGGCATTGTCCATGTACCCGAAGGGCGCAGGCTATTTTCCCTGATGAGCATAAAAGACAATTTAATTGTCGGGGCATATAATGAACGGGCCGGCAGACACATGAACGAAACCATGGAACAGGTATATGACATGCTTCCCCGGCTCAAAGAAAGAGAATCCCAGATCGCCATGACCCTTTCAGGCGGAGAACAGCAGATGGTGGCCATCGGCCGCGGCCTGATGGCCCGGCCGAAACTGCTCATGCTGGATGAACCCTCTCTCGGGCTTGCACCGGTTCTGGTGAAAAGCATTTTCGAAACCATCCGTAAAATTGCCGATCAGGGCACCACGGTCCTTCTCGTGGAACAGGACGTCAACCACTCGCTCTCCCTTTCCGACCGGGGGTATGTCCTGGAACACGGCCGTATTGCCATGGAAGGGTCTGCCAAAGATTTGCTCAACAATCCCCATATCAAGGAGGCCTACCTAGGCATATAACCATGCATGGATTTTATAACCGTATCCTTTGTGTCGATTTAACCGGTCAGTCATTCACCATTGAACCTGTCTCAGACAATGTTCTGGCAGACTGCCTTGGCGGCAAGGGCCTTGCCTCCCGGCTGCTGCTTGAAAAGAATCCCAAAGGGGTTGATCCGTTGTCAAAGGACAATCACCTGATCTTTGCCACCGGATCCGTAACCAACGGCATGACCTGGGGATCGTCAAGATACGGTGTCTTCACCAAATCCCCCTTGACCGGTTTTTATGCAGAATCCTATTCCGGCGGCAGGGTCCCTGAAGCCGTCAGTGCCACAGGATTTGATGCCGTTGTCATCAACGGAAGTGCATCCGACCTCTCCCTTCTGGAAGTTACACCAGAGGGGGCGGTATTTCACAGGGTTCCAGACCTTAAAGGCAAAGATACCTTTGAAACCGAAGACGCTGTAAAATCCAGATTTTTTTCAAAGAAAAAGGGATGGAAAACAGGCACCGTGGTCGTGGGACCGGCAGCAGAAAACGGCGTTGCCTTTTCCATTATCAAAAATGACGGATGGCGGTGTGCCGGGCGGGCAGGAACCGGCACTGTCATGGGATCGAAGAACCTGAAGGCCATTGTATTTTCAGGTAATAAAAAACGAATCCCCTTTGATGCCAAAGCCCTGGTCCGCTTATCCAAGCAACTGACTGCCGAATCCAAAGACCATCCGGCAGTTCATGCATACAAATCCATGGGGACATCCCAGATGGTGAAAATCATGAATGGTGCCGGAGCATTTCCCACCCGGTACTGGTCGGCGGGCCGGGCCCCGCACTGGGAAAACATCAGCGCAGATGCCCTTCATAACCAATGCGACGTCACGCCCCATGCCTGTGCCAAATGCTATCTGTCCTGCGGCCGGATGACACGGGTGATGCAGGGGCCCCATAAAGGGCTGGTCCTGGAAGGGCCTGAATACGAAACCATCTATACCTTCGGCGGCCTTTGCATGATTAAATCCATTGAGGAAATTATATATCTGAACCATTGCTGCGACAGCCTGGGTATGGATACCATCACGGCAGGAAATTTATGCGCCTTTGCCATGAAAGCCTTTGAACAAAGGCGTTCCGATCATGAAATTCACTTCGGGAACGCAGAGCAGACAGCAGAGCTGCTGACCCTGATTGCCCAAAAAAAGGGGGTCGGCGAACTGCTGGCACAGGGCATTATTCCAACTGCAAGCGCCTGGGGCATGGAAGATCAGGCCGTCCATGTCAAAGGCATGGAACCTGCCGGATATGATCCAAGGGTATTAAAGGGTATGGGACTGGCATATGCAACTTCGGACCGGGGTGCCTGTCATCTACGGGCCACCTTTTACAAACCCGAACTGGCCGGGATGATTGATCCAGGACAGATAAAAGACAAAGCCAAAATGTTTATCGACTTTGAAGACCGGCTGACCCTGTTTGATGCCATGATCCTGTGCAAGTTTTACAGGGACATCTATCCCTGGGAGCATCTTGGCACACTGATCAACGCATCAACCGGCATTGACGGATCACAGGAGAACCTTGCCAATATCGCACAAACCATTTCAACAACCGTCAGAGAGTTCAACCTCCGGGAAGGTATGACCCCGGATCATGAAAAACTGCCCACCGCCTTTCACCAAAAACTTGAAGACAGCGGATCGGTCATCACTGAAGATGAGCTGTCCCGGCTGACAACAGACTATCATGGGCTGCGCGGCTGGTAAAACTTCTTTGAATTCAATGCCCCGCTTACATTTACAATAATGTTTTCAGGGCGGCTAACAGCCGGTCTACGTTTTCTTTTCGAGCCGTATGTCCCATCAGACCGATCCGCCAGATTTTACCGGCAAGCGGCCCCAGCCCGGCACCGATTTCAATATCGTGCTCTTTAATCAGCGCCTTGCGAATTCCTGCATCATCCACCCCGTCGGGGATATTCACCGCATTGAGCATGGGAAGCCTTGATTCCTCTGCCACTGCCATGGACAGCCCCAGTACATCCAGTCCCCGGACCAGGGAATCATGCGCATCCTTATGGCGGGCAAATACATTTTCCATACCCTCATCCAGGACCTCACCCAAAGCGGCATAAAGGCCGTACAGCATATTAATCGGTGCGGTGTGATGATAGGCCCGGGTTTCACCAGCCCAGTAATTAATGATCATGGTCAAATCCAGATACCAGTTGGGCACCTTTGTTTTTCTTGCCTTGAGCACGTCAATGGCCCGGCTGGAAAAAGAGACCGGGGCAAGACCGGGCGGACAGGACAGGCATTTCTGAGTCCCGCTGTATATGGCATCCACCTTCCAGTCATCGGTTTTCACGGGCATCCCGCCAAGACTTGTCACGCAGTCAACCAGATACAGACTGTCGCTTCCTTCCAGCAGGCCACCGATTTCTTTCACCGGATTAACTACCCCTGTAGATGTTTCCGCGTGAACCACAGCTACAATTTTATAAAATTTTCCAGCTAATTTTTCTTTTACCTTGTCCACAAGAACCGGTGTTCCCCATTCAAACTCAAGCACATCCACATCCGCTCTCAACCGCTGTGCAAGATCAGCCATCCGCATTCCGAAAACACCATTTTTAAGGATAAGAACCGGGTCATTGTCTTCAACCAGGTTGACAAAACAGGTTTCCATGCCGGATGAGCCTGTTCCGGATATGGGAAGGGTCAACCTGTTTTTTGTCTGCATCAGCGTCTGAAGGCGCCGCTTTATTTCATCCATGATATCAATGAACCGGGAATCAAGATGACCAATGGTATCTTTTGACAATGCAGCATATACGGCGTCGGGCACGCATGAAGGGCCGGGGCCCATGAGCAGAGTCCGGGTCAGTGTATTTAAAAGGTCAGTTGGCATGGGGTTCCTCCTTTAAATCCGGTTGCAGTTTTCTTGAATTGTAAACAGCGTTCACTTTATTTATTGTGATTTATTGCTTTAGCATATTTATCAGGCCAGTGCAAAAAGAATCACACCTGTCCGTAACACTCACGGTCCAGACATTCCTGCCGCTCCCGTCACCATCTCACTGATGTGGCAGACCCGGGTTTTAAGTCGTTTACGCCGAATGCCGTGGGAGAGCTGAATCATGCAGGCCGGGCAGGAGGTCACGAGAATATCGGCATTTGTGGATGCCAGGTTTTCCATTTTCCGGTCCAGCACCCGCATGGACAAATCATAATGGGAGAATGCATATGATCCGGCTCCGCCGCAGCACCAGTCCGCTTCCGGCATCTCTTTGAACTGGACATCTGGAATTTTTTTCAGGATATCCCTGTTTTCCTTTGATATGCCCTGCCCCCTGACCGCATGACAGGGATCATGCCAGGTCACCACAACGGGTTTGCCCTGCTTTTCACTAAGGATCTGATGGTTGAACAAAAATTGCACCAGATCCAGGACCCTATCCTGTATCAGATGCTGTACAGGGAGCCGGTCTTTTCCGGCAATGCTCCGGCCGGGGCTCTCCGGTGCAGTCATGCTGTCGTACTGCTTGAGGAAACTCGCACAGCTCGAGCAGTCTGTTACGATCACGTCAAGACCGGCGGATGAAATGGTCTTTATATTTTTTTTCATCAGTCTGCGGGCAGCGTCCATATCACCGTAGGTCCAGGCCGGAAGACCGCAGCAGCAGTTATTTAAAACAGTTACCTGCCTGCCGAACCGTTTCAGAAGTTTAAATGTCTCCCTGCCGGCCTGCTGCTGGATGATATCGATTCCGCATCCAATAAAATATCCGATATTCAGGTCCCTGCCCTCTCCGGCATATGTTCCGGGTTTTATTTTTTCTCTGAAGGGGGTGGCCGGCAGTTTTTCAACGATATTTTCAGCCCGGGCAAAATCCCGGCCAAGAACCCGTAGCAGCCCCAGTGCTTTTGCCACTTTGGACAATCCTGAATTTTTTCCCAGGGCAACGGCCCGGGCCGCCAAGTGCAGCCGGTTGGGATAGGGAAGCAGTTGGTCGAACAGCAGTGCATGGATTGATTTTTTCCCCACTTTTTCCAGGTACTGCGCCCTGGCCCGGACAATAAGGTCTGCCGTGGGAACGGCGCCAAAACAATTGCTTGTGCAGGCACCGCAGCACAGACAGTTAAACAAAGGATCTTCAAGTTCTTTTGTCCACAGGATACGCTCTTCAATTATGGCCCGCAGCAGTGCCAGCCGTCCCCTGGCAACCCCGGATTCATGGCCGGTTGACCGGAATACCGGGCAGGCTACCTGGCAGAACCCGCATTTATTGCACTGTGAGACAGCATCATAATCATCATGTATATTCATACACACCGCCTCATGATTTTACCCGGCCGTTCACGGCCGCCTCAAATCCGGGCAGACTGCTGGAAACAAAGGTTGATGCCGGATCAAGGGCCTGTTTTATCCGGTGCATGATCTGCCATTCCGGACGCCAAAGAGATTCACAGTCTGTCGATTCAGAGCCGAAGCCTCTCTGACCAAAGGATTCCGGAGATTTTTCAAGCTGCACATACCCCTGGCAGACCATGATATCCCGGGCCATGGATTCCAGGCTGCCGGTTTCAAGGATATCCAGGCCGGAAAAAATCCTGCCGCATCCAAAATCGATAAACCATCCGGACGTTACTCCACGGGTGTTTATGCTATGATAGATCTCCGGCATCTGGCCGGCTGCTGCACTTGCTTTAAGCACAAACCGGTTTTTGTTCATTGCAGTGAATTGATCTTTAAAACAGCCGTCAATCAGGTCATAGCCCTTTGCATCGATTCCGGTCAGGTGATTTTCCTCAAACATGCGGCACGCTTGTTCCACCTGGTGTTCAACAACTACGGAAAGGCCTTCAAACCCGACCGCTATCCTGCACGCCTCGGGAAGGTGATCCGGAAATTGTCCGGAAGAATAATCCATCAAATGGTCCGGCCCGTCCTTTGACTCCGCTGCACAGGGAAACAGTGTGATAAAGACCGGGGACAAATTGGAATTCATAAATTTAAGCGCTGCATTAAAACAGGTATTGAGATCCCCGTCAGCCGTTGCCGCCCAACATGATTCAGGCCGGGTGGACACCCGCCAGGTCACTTCGCTGATCACACCCAAAACACCGTGACTGCCGATCAATAAACGGGTCATGTCATAACCGGCAACATTTTTAACCACCTTTCCGCCGGCAGCAATAACCCTGCCCTGGCAGTCAATGTATTGAAGTCCCAGGGCAAGGTCCCGGGGTGCACCATATATAAACCGTTCCGGGCCGCTGCTGCCCATGGCTGCCAATGCGCCAATGGTGGATGCATCACTGAAAAAAGGCGGCCGTACAGGCAGCCACTGATTTTTTTCACCCAGGATATTCTGAAGCGCTTTGAGAGAGAGACCCGCACCCGCAGTAATAAACTGGTTGGCAGCGTCGTACTCGATAATGTCATTCATGCCCAGAGTCGATACCCGGACGACCTCTTTTGAGCCGGTATTTCCGTAAGTTCCAAAAACACCCGCACCTGCTGCAGCCACCTGTTTTCCCTGTTTATGGACTGTTTTAATCATCCCCATTACGTCAGCCGTGCCTCTGGCAAGCGCTCCCCCCGGCCGTTTCAGCACTGTGGGGCTGTCTGATGATAACGACCGGTCCTGTGCGTCTGCCAAAGGAATGACTTTATTGGGATTCAGCCGGTTATCAGGATCCATAGCTGCTTTCAGCTTTAGCTGGGTATTTAAATCCTGTGCTGAAAAAACCATTCGCATGGCCCCCTGTTTTTCACTGCCGATTCCGTGTTCTCCTGAGATAGTTCCGCCCAGTTCCACGCAGGCCGTCATGATATCCCACCCTGCTTTGTGGACATTTTTCACTTCGTCAGGTTTTCTGGAATCATACAATAAAAGCGGATGCAGGTTGCCGTCTCCGGCATGAAACACATTACCCACACGGCAGCCGTGGGTGTCTGCAATGGTTTTGACCCGTCTTAACGCTTCGGGCAGAAGGGTTCTGGGAACGCAGGTATCATTAACGAGGTAATTGGGCGCCAGCCTAGCCATGGCACCGAATGCCCCGCGCCTTCCCTGCCACAACCGGTCCCGGTCTGCCTGATTCTTTGCGGTTTGAATGGTCCGGCAATTCGTTTCCATGCAGATCGCTTCAATCCTTTCTACCTGCTCTTTAAGCCCCACCTGCATCCCCTCCACTTCAATAATCAAAACTGCCGCTGCATCAGCCGGGTACCCGCAGGGAGAATTGGCTTCAACCGCTTCAATAACCAGGGCATCCATCATTTCAAGGGTGTTGGGGACAATGCCGGCAGATATGATATCTGAAACAGATTGGGCTGCGTCAAGGATGCTGTCATACACGGCAAGCATGGTCATGACGGCTTGTGTTTTCGGCAGCGTTCTAAGTGTCAGCTCGGTGATAATGGCGAATCCGCCTTCGCTGCCCACCATCACCCCCCGAAGATCAAGTCCGGGCGGGTCCAGTGCCGGACCGCCGATACGCAGAATTTCACCATCGGCCATGACCACTTCCATACCCAGGATATGGTTTGTTGTCACACCATATTTCAGACAGCGGGGCCCACCGGAATTTTCGCCTGCATTTCCGCCAAGGGTTGCCACCTTCTGACTGGCCGGGTCCGGGGCATAAAACGCACCAAATTCTGAAAGGGCCTGCTGGACTTCCAGATTGGTCACACCGGGCTGTACCACGGCATACCGGCTTTCAGGCTCAATAGTAAGAATTTTATTCAAACGGGCCATGCAGATCACAAGGCCCTGCGTCAAAGAGAGCGTACCACCGGACAGGTTGGTGCCGAATCCTCTTGGGATAAAATCAACACCTGCTTTGTTTGCGGTTTTTACGATACGGGAAATTTGTTTTGTATCTGCCGGAAAGACCACGACCCCGGGATTGGCCTGGGCCTGGGAAGCATCATATGAGTAAAGTTCTAAACCAGTGCGGGTGACACTGACATTGGATCTGCCAACGATGAATGAAAGTTCCTGGATAAACGCTTCACTGACCATGCATTATCCTTAAATAACAGAATTGATTTTACTGCTTAACGTAGCATCCTTATCTCTTCTGTCATCAATTTTCAAATCTACAATAATTCGTTTGGCGCCCTGGTCCAGGTGTGCCTGACGGACCTTTTTTACCAGGGCAAACAAGGAATCAATATCCGGAGTTTCCACAGCGGTTGAAAGGCCGCCTACGCTGTAGGTGTATCCGGATTCTTTTATAACATCAATTCCTTTTTTCACAAACTTGCCAAGGCTTGTACCTTCGCCCACAGGATATACGGATAATTGTGCTAAAATCATAATTCCCTCACATTGCATTCCGCTGAAAAGGAAGAAAAGATTTAAGAGAAAACACCCCCGCCGATCTGTCTTAACAGCTTCTGGACTTTTTGTTCTTTTTCTTTGGTTGTTGCATAGTCAATGGGCGAAACATTTCCCAGGGCGGCAATCTTTTTATTCAGCCATTTTTGGGCTAATTCTTCATTCCTGAAAACATGAACCGCATTTTTATAAAGTGGGTGGTCTTTCATTTTTTTATCCTAACTTTGAAACAAATAAATTATTATGGGTTTAAACCGGATCTCAGGCCTCCAATTGGCCGGAACGACAGAATCAAACCACGGCTACAATAGTATTTTTTCATTGAATAAAAATCAAGAAAAAACAAGGCGCCTGTTATTCATCATGTAATAACGGAACCGAATCCAACCGCAGTTGATCCGGACGATGTTGAAAAAAAGCCTTGTCAAAACAAATCAGATGCAATAAAGTTGCATCGATTTATCAAAACGGCCATCAGCAGGAGGAAGATTGAATATTTTCAGTACCAGAATATTGTGTTTAGCCATACTTGTTGCTTGCGCGTTTGCTCCGGCTGCCCAGGCCAAAAAACTGACTGTCTTTGTCAGCATTCTCCCACAAAAATATTTTGTGGAACAGATTGCCAAAGACCTGGCCGATGTCACCGTCATGGTTCAGCCCGGGGCAAGTCCGGCCACCTATGAACCCAAACCAGGTCAGATGACGGCTCTTTCAAAGGCTGCCCTCTATTTTGCCATTGGCGTACCGTTTGAAGACAGCTGGCTTGCCAGAATAAGCTCGGCAAACCCGGGATTGACCGTTATCCATACTGACCGGGATATTGAAAAGATACCCATGGCTCACCATGACCATAGCATTGAGGAGCATCATAATCAGGAAGCTGAAGGCCGTGACGAACATGAAGGAAATCACCATGACGATCAGGGACTGGATCCTCATATCTGGCTGTCGCCTGAACTTGTCAAAATTCAGGCAGAAGTCATCTTCACAGCCCTGAAAACCATTGACCCGTCACACCAGAGCGTTTATGAAACCAATTACAATGATTTTTCCCGGCGTCTTGAAATCCTTGATAAAGACCTGCATGATCTGTTTAAAAACCGGAAAGGCTTCAGGTTCATGGTTTTTCATCCCTCATGGGGATATTTTGCAAAGAACTATGATCTTGTTCAAGTTCCCATAGAAATCGAAGGAAAGAATCCCAAACCGGCCCAGCTTAAGGAATTAATCAAAGATGCCAGGAAGAGCAACATCTCTGTGATCTTTGTTCAGCCCCAGTTTTCCACCCGGAACGCAAAACTCATTGCAAGAGAGATAAACGGCCGGGTCATTTTTGCCGATCCCCTGTCACCGGACTGGATGACCAACATGAAGGATGTAGCCCAAAAATTTATGGAGGCAGCCAAATAAAAGCAAGCATACAGCAACCACTGGTTGAACTCAGGGACATTGATTTTTCCTATAATGGCCAGCCTGTTTTCAAGCGGGCAAATTTCACGGTCCGTAATAATGATTTTACGGCCGTCATCGGTCCCAACGGTGGGGGAAAGACGACCCTTCTTAAATTAATTTTAGGCCTGTTGACCCCGGACAGTGGTGAAATCAGACTCATGGGCGGCCCGCCTAAAAAAACATCCGCCGCCATCGGTTATGTGCCCCAGAATGTTCATATAAACGACCATTTTCCCATCACTGCACTGGATGTGGTCCTTATGGGCAAACTGAACACAAAAACCGGGCAGGATCAGGAACGGAACAAAAAAGAGGCCTTAACTGCGCTTGACCGCCTGGAAATGGGCGGATCTTCTCATAAACGGATCAGTGAACTCTCCGGCGGCCAGCGCCAGCGCGTATTTATTGCCCGGGCGCTGATGACTCAGCCCAAGCTTCTGCTGCTGGACGAACCCACGGCAAGCATAGACACCCGGGGCCAGGCTGTTTTTTTTAAATTTTTAAAAGAATTAAACCGGGACGTGGCCATTGTGGTTGTCAGCCATGATCTGTTTGTCACCTCCAATTATGTCAAATCCATTGCCTGTGTAAATAACGGCATTCACTATCATCCCCATTCGGAAGTCATGGGACAGATGTTTGAGACCATGATGTCGAGCTCTGAACAGGACGGCTGCCTGGTTCATGAAAGGAGCTGCAATGGAAATTCTTAATTTTGAATTTATGCAGAACGCCATTGCCGCAGGCCTTCTGGCAAGTCTGATCTGCGGAATCATGGGCACCCTGGTGGTGGTCAACCGGATCGTTTTTCTTTCCGGCGGCATTGCCCACGCCGCCTATGGGGGGATCGGCCTGGCTTTTTATTTTGGATGGCCGGTAATGCCCAGCACCATGGGATTTTCCCTTGCGGCATCCCTGCTCATGGCAGGAGTAACCTTAAAAGCCAGACACAGGGCAGATACCATTATCGGCGTCATCTGGGCCCTTGGCATGGCAACCGGCATTATCCTGGTTGACCTGACACCGGGTTACAATGTGGATTTAATGAGCTACCTTTTCGGCAGCATTCTCACCGTTCCCCGGTCAGATCTGGCAATCATGATGATCATGGGCGTTGCTATCTGCTTTCTGGTCATCGTTTTTTACAAGGATCTTCTGGCCATTTCCTATGACGAGGAATTTGCCCAGATCCGGGGTGTTCCGGTCAAACGCCTGTATTTTGCATTGATCGGCATACTGGGCCTGACCATTGTCATGGTGATCCAGGTTGTCGGACTGATCATGGTCATTGCCCTGTTGACCATTCCGCCGTTCATTGTTGAAAAATATGCCAGATCCCTGGTTCAGATGATGCTCGGATCCGCTGTTCTGGGTGCGGCATTTACAATGACCGGGTTATGGATGTCCTATACTTTTGATCTGACCTCAGGGGCCTGCATTATCTGGGTAGCTGGTTCAGTTTTTCTGATCAACTGGTCATTTGGTCAGGTAAAAAGTTTTTTTATAAATAAAAAAGAAATAGCCACACAAAAGGATTAACAGCAATATACAGGCTGAAAAATCATGTGTAAACAATGCAATTATAAGAATATTTTAAAATCCGCCACCCTTGAATCCACTGAAAAACGACTCCGGGTTTTAGAAGTAATCGGCAACAACCCGTTCCCGCTATCTGCAGCCGATATTCACCACACTCTTGACCGGAACCAATCCATCAACCGGGTCACGGTCTACCGCATTCTGGACCTGCTGGTGGACAATCAGATCGTTGAAAGAATCAGCACCGGCGGAAGAGCTGCCTATTACGGTCTTGCACCCAATGAACATCACCAGGCCCATCCCCATTTTTACTGCAAATCCTGCG
This sequence comes from Desulfobacteraceae bacterium, assembly GCA_050293905.1. Taxonomy (GTDB): domain Bacteria; phylum Desulfobacterota; class Desulfobacteria; order Desulfobacterales; family Desulfobacteraceae; genus Desulfobacula. The sequence continues at coordinate 41,855 of JBNKNP010000482.1, forward strand.
GTCAGATGGACTGCCTGAGCCCTAAAAGCCTGGCCATTGACATGGACAATTTCAGCCGGACGTTCCCGGGCAAAATCGACAAACTGGAAATGCGTCTGGACGGCACGTGCAAGAACTGTCTTAAAAACCATCCTGCCCATTGAAAACAGGTGCCCCATTGAACTTGCCGGTTCCTGCCTTATCTTATCTTTAAGCAGCAGTTTTAAGCAGCCGTGCCGTCAAGGCATATCAGAACACAATGAATTTGACCGGCACGCAATTTATTCACCATTTCATAAAACAGGAGGCCGTCATGGAACATTCATTTGAAACAGACAGGACATATATTATGGACCTTGCCATGCTCAACACTTACAATGCCAAAGGATGCGAATCCTGCAACCGTAAATTCAGCCTGGGAGACAGTGTTGTCATGGCAGTGGGCGGATGGCAGGATAATTACGCCAAGCTGATTCATAAAAATGAGGCGGTGTTTGATCAAAAGACCCGTACATATTACGACCGGACCTATTTTCATTCCATGAAACAATGAGATACAGTTAACTTGGTTTATTTTCTTCGCTCGATAAACACACCGTCAAAATTTTCAATATAATCCATCTGTTTATACATGGTGCATCGCTGAATCATGACCTGGCAGGAAATATCTTTCGGCCACAGGGCATGCGCTTTTGTAAAGTTTTCAATGGCCTTGTCCCATTCCTGTTTTTTATAGTGATTGTATCCGGTTTCATAACAATCCAGGGCAAACAAATGGTTATCTTCGAGCCGGTCATCTTTTCCGGCGATGAGTTCATAGACCTGTTCCGGTCTGGTTTTCCCTTTGACGGCCACCGCCCCAAGCATCCTTAACCTGAAATGGTCTTTTGCGTACCGGGCTGTGTTCTGGCCAATGATAATTTTTGTTCCGTATATTTTATTCAACCCCTCAAGGCGGGAGCCAAGGTTGACATTATCGCCCATGGCGCCGTAAGAAAAACGGAATTTCGACCCGATATTGCCGATAAGCATTTCGCCCGTATTCACACCGGTCCTGGCATAGAGAGGCGGCAGGCCGGACGGATCGTTGCCCTGCCTTAACCTGGATAAAAATGCCTGACTTTCCAGGGCGGCGTGACAGGCATTGACCGCATGATCCTTCGCAGACAGCGGAGCACCGAAAAGGGCCATCATTTCATCACCGATATATTCTTTTAAACTCCCCTTATATTTAAATACATACCGGGTCATTTCCTCAAAATACCGGCTCATGATATCAACAATTTCATGGGGGGTCCGGGCTTCTGAAATATTGGTAAAATTTTTAAGATCGCAGAAAAGGACGGATGCCGTTTTAACCTGACCTCCCAGCTTCAGCATTTCCGGGTGCCTGACAATATCCTCGATCAAATCATCAGATACATAATTTGAAAATGCCTTTTTTAAAAAGAGCCGTTTTTTTTCAGAAAAATAAAATTTCAGAAGGGCCAGGACACTGAAGTTCAGACCCAGAATGACAAATGAATACAACGGGGATAAGAACATTTGTTTTTCCCGGAATGCATATACACTGCACTGCCAGATCACAAGGCTGATGAGAAAAGAAAACACCAGAGTCATCCAGGGCCGTGCCCAGACAATGGCCAGCGTTGTCAGCCCGCCGAACAGGAAAACCATAAAAATCTCGGCCCCGCGGTACCATTTGGGCCATAGGATAAAATCCTTTTTTAAGATATTATCAATCACCGTGGTATGAACCTGGGCACCCATCAACTCAGGATCAAGCGGGGTCGCCTTTAAATCTTTCAACCCGGCAGCAGACGTGCCCACAATGGCAATTTTCCCCTTCAGACTGCCCGGCGCAATTTTATTTTCAAGGAACTGGGCTGCCGGAATCGTTTTAAACTGATTGCCGGCTCCTCTGAAATGGACATAAAAGCGGCCTGCTTCATCCAGGGGAACCGTGAGCGGACCGATCCTCATGCTCTGCACCCCTCTTTGATCCAGCTTCACCGCCACCTGGGGATTGCCAAGTGCAGCCAGCAGCGTGGCCAGGGAGAGATTCGGATATAATTTTCCGTTAAACAGCATAAATAAAGGGGTGGCCCTCAGCACACCGTCATGATCAGGGGTGGTGTTAAAAAAACCAGTGTTTTTAGCACTTGTGCTTAACAATTCAAGGGGCGGGATAACACCGGAAGGAGTATAAACTGTCCCGGAGATATCCGTTGCACCCGGTGTCTCAATTATGGCTGCATTCAAGGGCTTGATCAATCGGGCATCCTCAATATTATTTTCATTGCCGAAGCTGAAAGTATATCCAAGGACAAACCCCCCTTTTGAAAACGTTTGCGCCAGTGTTTTGTCATTGTCCATGACAATCTCCGGGAGCTGTTCTGCAATCACTGACTGCTGCCGGCCCAGGCTGTCCTTAAAATATTTTTTCATGGACGCATCAATGGTTGAAAGAGAGGTCCGGTCCGGTTCGGCAAACAAAATATCAATGCCGATGGATAACACCCCTGATGCCTTAATTTTTTCCATCAGCCGGCTGATTCTGTATCTTGGCCAGGGCCACTGGCCGTAGGCTTTCAGGCTGGCATCATCGATATCAACAACAATGGGCATATGGGTCTGTTCCGATCTGTGATGGTTCTGCAGGTGAATGTCATAAATCTTGTACAGCATGTAATCAAAAAAAGCAGGCCGCATATAGCATAACAGGGCGACCAGAACCGTAAGAATGAAACCGGTCAACAGCAGGGATGACTTATTTTGAATCGTATCAACAACTTTAATGGACACTAAAGACCTCTTTTTCTGCATTTAAACTGAAAAAATTTATTTTAGGTTGTGCAAAGAAACCAAGTCAATCTTTTTTATTTACGATTCCGGCTTTTATCAAATCAATCATGAATTCATTCAATAGAAAATGCCACTTAATTTATCAATATTTACGGTAAAAAATTTCATAAATTATGAAAAACAATTCACAATTACAGAAAAAAAACTACAAACACCTATTTTACTATTAAAAAAGAAAACAGCAAAAAACACCAGTATCATATGAAACGCTTGATTTTAACCTCAATTGTTTTGTAAAACAAAGAAACTAATGATCAGACAGTTCTCCGGCAGCATAACCGGCACGAACCTTGCAACTACTTTGGGTGAGATATTCTAACACCCATTTGAAAAATGATAGAATTAGGGATATGCCCATGCCAGAAACAAACAGTTCTCAGCCCGTTGGAAAAGTTGTTGTCCTTTCCGGAAGTGCAACAGCAGAATCCGGTGCCGGCTACCGGTCCCTGGAAATAGGAAGCCCGGTATATAAAAACGATATTATCCGCACCAATGACAACAGCAATATTCAAATTAAGTTTGCGGACAACACCCAGGTCTCCCAGGGAGAGAACTCCAATTTAAACATTGACAGCTTTGTTTACAATTCTGATGAGGCAGACAATTCAGATCTTCTGTTGAACCTGATGAAAGGGACGTTTCGAACTATTTCAGGAGAAATTGTCAAAGACAGCCCCACCCATTTCATTCTCAAAACACCCCAGTCCACCATTGGCGTCAGAGGGACCATCGTGCTCACCCATATTACCAGTGAGCACGAACTGGTCGGTGTTGAGCAGCTCGGACCGGGGAAAATTCTGGTTATAACAGACAATTACGGCAATACCCAGATCTTCCATGCCCCCATGCAGACGGTTGAATTGTTTAAGGGAATGCCGATCAGTGAAGTCAGGGATCTTCTGTTGCAGGAGCTTGACCAGTTCCCGCCCCTGGATATGGATAATCACAACGGCGACGGCGCTGACACCCCGCTTGGATACACAGAAGAAAATCTGCTGGCTGGCTTAGGGGATGATGTCACGATCACCGGCGATGATATTGTCCCGGATGACTTCGGTATTGGCGGAGATGTCCTTTTTCAATCAGATGGGGGTGAACTGGGACTGCTGATCATTGATCCGCTTGATCTTCCGCCGGTCAACAACCTGACAGGCGACACAGGAACGCCCAAGGACCCGGTCGGCCCGGATGATGTTCCGGTTGTGCCAAATACCACACCGGACACGACTACATACGATGTCGCAGCTGCCGATGCGGTTAAAAATGAAGGCGATGCCGGTCAGACTGATTTCACCTTTACGGTCACCCGCCAGGGCGACCTGACCGGTGTGGAAACCTTGCAATGGGCCGTTACCAGTGATTCTGCCGATAGTGAGGATTTTGCAGGGGGTCTGCCGTCGGGCCAGGTGACCTTCCTGGATGGAGAAGACACCAAAACCATTACCATCGCTGTAAATGGAGATGACATTATTGAAGGGGACGAAACCTTCACCCTTACCCTTTCCGATCCCAGCGGAGACGGTGTCATCGAAACGGCATCGGCAGACGGCACGATTTTAAATGATGTAGATGCCGTGTTGAACCCGGACTCGCTGGACGGCACAAACGGGTTTACCATCAATGGTGTTGATACAGATGATTACAGCGGCTTTTCCGTTGCCAATGCCGGGGATGTCAATGGTGACGGATTTGATGATGTCATTATCGGAGCTCCGAATGGGAACTCCCAGGCCGGAGAATCCTATGTTGTCTTTGGCGGGCAAAGCGGAGAGAGCAGTATCGATTTATCCGGCCTCAACGGCTCCAACGGGTTTACTCTCAACGGCATTTATGCGGAAGATTACAGCGGCTTTTCCGTTGCCAATGCCGGGGATGTCAATGGCGACGGATTTGATGATCTTATCATTGGTGCATACGGCGCAGGCCCGGAGGGAAATCAGGCCGGGGAATCCTATGTTGTGTTTGGTGGTAATGAACTGGGCAGCAGCATTAATTTATCCGATCTCGACGGCTCCAACGGGTTTATTCTCACCGGTGCCAATGACTATGATTACAGCGGTATTTCCGTTGCCGGTGCCGGAGATGTCAATGGTGACGGGTTTGATGATGTCATTATCGGGGCCGACGGGGCGGACGGCAATGCCGGGCAGACATATCTTGTTTTTGGCAATGATGACCTGGGCAGCAGCATTGATTTATCCAGCCTTGACGGCACCAACGGTTTTGCCGTCAACGGCGTTGATGCAAATGATTACAGCGGCTTTTCCGTTTCCGGTGCAGGGGATATCAATGGCGACGGGTTTGACGATCTTATTATCGGAGCCTGGGGGGCGGATCCGGGTGGAAATTCCCAGGCCGGGGAAGCCTATATTGTTTTTGGCAATGATGACCTGGGCAGCAGCATCAATTTATCCGGCCTTGACAGCCCCAATGGTCTTACCATCACGGGTATTGATGAAAATGATTCCACCGGTATTTCCGTTTCAAGTGCCGGTGACTTCAATGGTGACGGGTTTGATGATGTCATTATCGGGGCTGACGGAGCGGACGGCAATGCCGGGCAGACATATCTTGTTTTTGGCAATGATGACCTGGGCAGCAGCATTGATTTATCCAGCCTTGACGGCACCAACGGTTTTGCC
>JBNKNP010000483.1:0-2503 GCA_050293905.1 Desulfobacteraceae bacterium
GTTAATCAATCGTCCGGCATAGCCATTTTTGAAATATAATTTAGGAGATCTGCGATGAAAAATGTTTTAAAATGGTTGGTCATTATCGGCGGTGTGTGTGTGGTTATCCTTATTGCTTCCGCACTTATTATTCCGCGTCTGATTGACATTAAAAGCTATAAACCCGTCATCGAGCAGAAGGTCACCGAGGCAACCGGGCGGTCTTTTTCCATCGGTGACGATATGGATCTGTCCGTTTTCCCCTGGGTGGGCATAAAACTTTCCGATGTTCATTTCGGCAATCCAGGCGGCTATCAAAAACAGGATATGGTATCCGTTAAAAAATTTGAGGCCAGACTTAAACTCATGCCGCTGTTTTCAAAAAAAATAGAAGTATCCACCTTTGTCCTGGACAGCCCCATGATTTATCTTGAGAAGCTGAAAAACGGAACCGCAAACTGGGAAGGGATTCCGCCGTCAGGCGCAAAAAAACCGCAGATGAAAAACGATCAGCCCGTTACTTCTTCTGAAAAAGGGTTGCCCATTGAATCGCTCCAGGTGGATAATTTTTCAATCATCAATGGCGTGTTGATTTACAAAGATCAGGCAGCAGGGGTTCAAAAAGAAATTTCTGATTTTAATCTTGCCCTGTCCAATATCAGTTTTGATAAACCTGTCAAGGTCTCATTCAGTGCAAAGCTGGATAACAAGCCGGTCTCCTTGAACGGTACTGCCGGGCCCATCGGCCGGGAACCGGGAAAAGGAACGATTTTACTGGACCTGAATTTGAAGGCCCTGGAAGAACTGGCTGTTAAGGTGAAAGGCGCCTTAACCGACCCGGCTGCCGGGGGAAGGTTTGACATGGCCATTGATGTGGCCTCTTTTTCACCCAGAAAACTGCTGGCTGCCATGGGGCAGCCCATGCCGGTGAAAACATCTGATCCAACGGTTCTGAATGCGGTTTCATTTAAAACAAAGATAAACGGAACTTTCGACCAGATTTCCCTGACTGACGGACTGGTTGTACTGGATGATTCAACCCTGAAGTTTACCGCCCGGGCCAAAGCGTTTTCCAAACCCGATCTGACCGCGGATGTAAATCTTGACGCCATTGATCTGGATCGTTATCTGCCGCCCCCTTCCTCTTCAAAGGAAAAACCCGCCGCCCCCGCCCCTGAGACCAAATCGGCAAAGAAAAAAACAGATTACACACCCCTGCGAAAACTGGTTATGGACACGAAGTTTACCGCAGACAAAATCAAAGCCCACGGTGCATTGATGGAAAAAATAACTGTCCATGCCAAGGCCAAAAACGGGGTTATTACCATTGACCCGTTCGGCATGAATCTTTACCAGGGCCAGGTGGCTTCAACCCTGGGGATTGATGTCCGGAACCCTGAACCGAAAACGCGGGTTGTGCTTAATGCGGCCAATATCCAGGTGGGCCCGCTTTTGAAAGATGCTCTTGCTAAAGACGTCATCGAAGGAACTGCAAAAGCAGACCTCGACCTCTCCGTGCAGGGGGAATCGCCTGAAATGATGAAACAGACCCTGACGGGCCAGGGCGGTCTGGTATTTAATGACGGGGCTATTATTGGTATTGATCTTGCCGGAATGGTGAGAAATGTGAAAGCCAGGCTGGGGGCTTCCACTGTTCCGACAGAGAGACCCAAAACGGATTTTGCCGAACTCAATGTGCCGTTTACGGCTCAAAACGGATTGGTAAAAACATCCGGCACACGGATGATGTCTCCGCTGATTCGGCTGGTGGCCACAGGAGAGATCAACCTTGTAAAAGAGCTGCTGGATATGCGCCTGGATCCAAAATTTGTGGCAACCCTTAAAGGCCAGGGGGATACCAAAGAACGGTCCGGGCTTCTGGTTCCGTTATTGGTGACCGGCTCTTTTTCATCCCCCAAGATCCGTCCTGATCTTAAAGGCATGATCGGTTTAAAAGAGAACGGCCTGGATGCCGATGCCCTGAAAAAGCAGATTCTGGGCAGTCCGGAGGATCTTAAAAAGACAATTGATCCCCAAAAAACAATTGAAGAAACCAAAAAAAATGTAGAAGACCAGGTTAAGGAAAAAGTCAAAGGACTGCTTCCCGGCCTTTTAAACTAAAAATAAGGATGAAGATATACGCATGGATGATTTTAATCAGCTCATAGAAACCATCTCGCTGACCATGGGGGCTGCCTGGGGAAGCGGGATTAACCTGTATGCCACGGTCCTGGTTCTGGGACTGCTGGGGATAACCGATAATATCGTTCTTCCCCAGGGGCTTGAAGTGCTTATGAATCCCATGGTCCTCGGTGCGGCCGGCCTGATGTATGCGGTTGAATTTTTTGCCGATAAAGTACCGGGTGTGGACACCGGCTGGGATACGATTCATACGTTTGTCCGGATACCTGCCGGTGCCATGCTGGCTGCCGGTGCCGTGGGAGACGTCAATCCGGCCGTTGCCATTGCCGCCGGGATTCTGGGCGGCGGGGTGGCTGCTTCTACCCATGCCACAAAGGCCGGT
>JBNKNP010000484.1:0-9403 GCA_050293905.1 Desulfobacteraceae bacterium
AACATGTATTAGGGACCCTAATTGCCGTATTATAATGCGGCATTAATCTGATTATTATTCATAAGTTGTTTAAATTAAAAAGCATATTATTGTCAAGGAATAAATCGGGGCCGGAAATAGACCTCAAAATTTTTTTTGGATTTGTGAATGTTTTGAACCGTATTATAATATAGCTTAGCTGTAACCGGAAATTACTGGATAAAGTTAACACTTCTCCCTTGATATCCCTTTGTTTTTGGTTAATATATAAAAGAATATGAACCGACCCGAAAATATATGGAAACCAAGGATATTGAAAAATCCTGTCAGCGAGCGCATTTTTTTATGGCCATACCGATAAAACCAATCAAACCCAAACGCATTTCAGACCAGGTATTTGATCAGATCAGAGAGTTGATCTTCAGGGGAAAACTCAAACCCGGGGAAAAGCTCATGCCGGAACGGGAACTGGCCGAGGCGATGAATGTCAGCCGGACGACCATCCGGGACGCTGTTCAACGGCTTGCGGCAATGGATTTAATCGTACAGAAACAGGGACAGGGCACCTTTGTTAAAGCCTATGACGATAAATTAGAAAACCCTTTGGCAAAAGCCATTGAAGCCCAGGATATTCCCCTTGAAGCCCTACTGGAAGTCAGACTGGGACTGGAATGCAATGCCGCTTCCCTGGCAGCGCTCCGTGCTGACGGATCTGACATCAATGCCATGACCCAGAGTTTCGAAGAAATGAAAAAGGAACATGAGCTGGGCCGGCTGGGCAGTCAGGCCGATACCTCATTTCACATGGCCATTGCCTTTGCATCAAAAAATCCGCTTCATATTTTAATCATGCGAAATTTTTATGACTATCTCTTCCATGGTATCCGGGAAAACCTGGAATCACTTTATGAAGATCAGGAAAGCATCAAAACCATCATCAAACAGCATGAAAAGATTCTTGTTTCAATAAAGGAAAGGGATTCTAAAAAAGCATCTGATGCCATGAGAACCCACATCCAGTTTGTGGTTGATTTTCACAAAAAACGGTCAACGGCACGCTGATAAAAAGAACCGGTTCGTTTTTATCTGCATTGTTTTTTTCAGGCTGCAAAGCATTCTCCGTCTTTCACCTTTATGCTTCTTGTGGCATATCGTTCCATATCCGGGTTATGGGTGACCACAATCACGGTATGCCCATCCCGGTTCAAGGATTTTAACAATGTCATAATTTCATTGGCAGTTGAGGTATCCAGATTTCCTGTGGGTTCATCCGCTAAAATAATGGGCGGTTTATTCACGATTGCCCGTGCAATGGCCACTCTTTCCTGCTCTCCTCCGGAAAGCTGGTCCGGCAGGCGGTCTGCTTTTTCACCCAGCCCGACCCGTTCAATCACTTCCCGGGCCATTTCGTGTTTTACCTTGTTTTTCTGTCCGGTCACTGCCATGGGCAATTTTACATTCTCTATCACGGTTAAGTAAGGAACAAGTTGAAAAGACTGGAAAATAAACCCGATGTATTCACTCCTGAAATCCGCCCGCTGTTCTGCAGTCAGGTCATAAAGATCCAGGGAATCCACCAGCACGCTGCCGGCCGACGGCCGGTTGAGGCCGCCGAGGATAGAGAGCAGCGTGCTTTTGCCCGAGCCGGACTGTCCCATGATGGTAATAAATTCAGTGTCATCGATGAAAAAATTCATATTTTTAACGGCATCCACCCGGGTATCACCGCTTTGGTAGTGCTTTTTTAATCCATGAATTTCAATTAAATGGTCTACTGTTTTCATAGGTCTCTTGTCTCTTTCTTTATAGTGCTCTTAATGCATCGCTGGGGTCCATGTTACTGGCTTTATAGGCCGGATACAGACTTGCCGTCAGGCTCAATGCCGTTGCCATCAGTATGGAAATAATACCCAGATCCGTGTTAATGCCGGCAAAAACGCCTTCTTTTATAACCATCGGTATCACCGTCCAGGCAATAAGATTGCCTGAAAAAAATCCGATGATACCGCCAAAAATTCCCAGGAGCATGGCTTCGAGCAGGATAATCTGCATGACATGCCCCCGCCTGAATCCAATGGCCCTGAAAATACCGATTTCCCGTGTTCTTTCATTGACCGATCCCATCATGGTGACCAGAACCAGCAGGGAACCGATGAAAACAACCAGAACAGATACGCCCAGGCTGAAGGATTTAAACATTTCAATGGACTGCATTTTTGACATGACGGCCTGTTTCATGGCAGTGACCTTTGCATCGGGAAATTTTTCAGCAATCTGAAGGGTCATTTCAGAAATCGGACAGCCCTGGCAAAAAGCGGAAATTTCCACCATGGATAACTTACCTTCCTTGCCTAACAACGCCTGGCTGACACCCAGTTCTGCGATAATGGCATTATCTTCTGCTGCTCCACTGGGTTTTAATACTGTGGCCACCTGAAAATCTTTATCAGAAATTGTAATGGTGTCCCCTGCCTTGAAATCCAGAAGATTTGCAACCTGGGAACCAAGCATCACCTGATTTTCCTTTTCCGGAAAAATACCGCCGTCTTTCTGCCACCATGTTTTCAAGGCCAGCTCTTCTTCAAAAAGCACTCCCATCAAAAGGACAGTCTTGTCTTTTACCACAACAGGTCCTAGCACTTTCGGAGCAATAATAGACAGGTTTTTATTATTTTTTATGGTTCTGATCTGGGCCAGTTCTGCCTGGTCCAGCTCCTGGACATTATAATTGACGCCGCCGACATTAATGCCGCCGTAATTCAAAGACAGGTTGTCGCTTTTGGGAACCATGACAATGTTGGCTCCAAACTGGTTCAGCCGTTCTTCAATATCACGGGTCATGCTTTCTGTGATGGACAACAGGGTCACCACAGTAGAAATGCCGATCACAAGCCCGATGATTAAAAACAGCATCTTGCCTTTCCTGCGCCGGATATTGCCAAGAGAAATATTATGGAGTTTCAAGATCTTCCTCCTCTTCCTTCATGGTGGCCTGATGCTGGAGATGGTTGATCTGATTAAGAAGCGTCACATCAAGGTTATGGCCGGCAAACCGGGTTTTAATTTCTTCAGCCGTTACTTTGCGACGGTCAAAAGTCACAACCAGACGGGCACCGTTCTTATCTTTTTCAACCTGGGAAACCCCCTCCATGGACGTCACGCTTTGGAGAGCATTGTCCGGCCACGGCTTGTCTGATTCCAGTTTAAAAATGGAATCATCCAGATGTCGAAGCGTCATATAAGATACAGCCTGGGGAACGGTGACGGCACCGATGCCCACGATAATAACTGCAGCCACCAGGGCTGCCAGGGTTCCGAACCCAAGCCCCCTTTTTTTTATACCCAAGACTTTTTCTCTTTTTTCCCTGTATTTTTCAGGATCATACACCATGCTGTCCGCCCTATTTTTTATATTGGCAATACCATGCATTGGCATTGATGTCCGCCATTGTAATCACCAGGTTATCACCTTCCATGGTCCTCTTTAACGGAGCAGGGTTACATCCGCCTTTAACCTCATTGATACGGTCTGTGGCAAATTTTCGGCCGCAATTGGTACAGACCATGACATTACCTTCCTGAACATATCCTTTGCCGGATCGATAACAGACATCACAGGAATCAATGGCCGCTCGAATCACACCATCCATGCTCTTTACCACAAAAAAATCCACCATGGTGCCGTCTTCGGCCTTTGCCTTGAAATAATGCGCCTGGCCGTCACTGACCGCCTTAACCGGAATAATTAATTTTCCGTCTGTGGGTGCGATTGTTTTAAATTTACTGCCGAAAAAGGCCTGACTGCCTGAAGCAGCCATGAAAACCAAGACCAGGGCAAAAATACCCATAAAAACTTTTTTAAAATATTTCATTTTTTCTCCTTAATAATTATTATAAAGATTTTCCCTGCCCGGGGCCGGCAGGAAGAGTGCAGCAGGAACCGCCCGAAGGCAGTGTCTGCCCTGCGCCGCCTTGATTGGCAGCGCTGCCGGGATATCCACCGCCGCTGCAGCACCCGCCGCCGTTTGAACGAAAACCGGCCCGTTTGGACTCAATATAGGCAAAGGATTCTTTTTCTGTTATTGAATTCACCGCTTTGACCTGACCCGGATACCCCACTTCAGCCAGTTTTCTGGAAATATCTTCTTTTGTCAGAGGTGCTGTAAAATCCACAGCAATCAATTTCCTGAAAAGATTGGCCCCCATGCCCGAATACCCGTCCAGGGAGGCAAGCCCGGCATTGATTGTGGAAAAACATCCGCTGCAGGACAGGGTATCAATTCTGATCACTGCCCGGTGCAGTGATTTGGCCTGATCCTCCTGTGCCGCAGACAGTCCGGCTGCCAGGAACAGGAACATCCCGATCATGCCTGTGAGAAAATAATTTACCTGTTTCACAGATTTCTCCTTTGTCTTCTGCGTATTCGTTTTCATCTGGACAGCCTGACTGCCGGATATAAGCAACCAGGTCATCCTCCATGTCAATGTTACAAAAGATGTGCCATTTCTTAAAAATGCGACACACTTTTTTCCAACCATTTGAATTTTAAATCACTTCAAATTTATTCAGGAACCATAAAGAAAAAAAGCAGAACACTTTTTTGTAGATTATTCTGCAATGATCTGCAGAATAGTCTGCATCGGATGGCTATAGTCTGTATTTTTCCAGCCGGTACAATAGAACATGACGGGGAATTTTAAGCAGCCGGGCAGCTTTGGAACGGTTTTGCCCTGCTTTTTCAAGGGCTTTGACAATGTATTGTTTTTCAATCTCTTCCAGGGCAATGCCTTCATCCGGAATCACGGGATCAAGGAAGCCGGAAGACGGCTTTGGGGAGAGCAATTGAAGGTCGTCGGGTTCAATCACGCTCTTTTTGCGTAGAATAATGCACCGCTCTACAATGTTCTGCATCTCCCGGATATTTCCGGGCCAGGCATATGTTTTGAGCAGATCCATGGCAGCCCCGGAAAAAACAACATCCTGGGGAGCATCGAATTTTTTTAAAAAATGGTTGGCCAGGGCGGGAATATCTTCAATCCGTTCCCTTAAGGGCGGAATAAATAACGGGATAACACTGAGCCGGTAATACAGGTCTTCCCGAAACTGTCCTTTGGCAATCTTTTCCTGTAGATCCAGGTTAGTGGCGGCAATAATGCGGATATCCACTTTTCTGACCATTTCAGACCCCACGGGCTGAACCTCTTTTTCCTGAATCGCCCGCAGCAGTTTTACCTGGATATCCGTGGACAGTTCTCCAATTTCATCTAGAAAAAGCGTTCCCCCGGACGCGGTCTGAAAATGACCTTTTCTGTCCTTAACCGCACCGGTGAACGAACCTTTTACATGCCCGAACAATTCACTTTCGATCAACCCTTCGGGAATGGCAGCACAATTCACCGCAATCAACGGCCCGTTACTTCTCGCGCTGTTCTGGTGAATCAATCTGGCCAGAACCTCTTTGCCGGTTCCGGACTCCCCGGAAATAAGAATGGTCGCTTCGCTGCCGGCTGCCCTGGATGCCGTGTCCAGCAAAGACTTCATCACCGGACTTGCCGACACAATGCCCGCAGTTCCGGTAAGCCGGTTGATCTCATGGGCCATAAGCCTGGTTTTAGAACGCAGCCCGCCAAGCTCCAGGGCCTTTTTACACGAATGGATCAGGGTATCCCGCTCAAATGGTTTGGTCAGAAAATTAAACGCCCCTTTGTTCATGGCGCTCACCGCCATTTCAATGGAACCAAAGGCTGTCATGATAATCACGGGAGTATCCGGGGCCTGCTTTTTGATATGTTCCAGGATATCCAGCCCGTTCATATCCCCGAGTTTCACATCGGTCAGGACAAGGTCTATGGACAGGTTATTAAATTTGTCCACTCCTTCTTGTCCGGACGAGGCTGTCTCGACTTGAAATCCTTTTTCACCCAGATGATATTCCGTCACCCGCCTTAACCCCGGGTCATCATCAATCAATAGAATCGTTTCAGCCATGGGAAAGCCCCTCATTTATCAGATTTGTTTTATGGGGTAAAAATACCAATAACCCGGCGCCGCCCAGATTCGATTTTTCAATACTGATCCGGCCGCCCAGGCTGTTGACGATTTTTTTTGAAATGGACAGTCCAAGGCCGGTTCCCCCCTCTTTATTGGTGACAAAAGAATGGAATACGGTGTCAAGGAGCCCTGGATCAATTCCCGGTCCGTCATCTGAAACTTTGATCTGACAGCCGCCTTCCCTGCTCTGGATATCAATATTGATTCTGCCGTTCTGTTGAACCGCATCCAATGCGTTAATGATGATATTGATCAGTACCTGGGTCATTCCGGTGTCATCCGTTAAAAAACCCGAAACCTCAGGGTCTTCATCAAGAGTGATTGTAACCGCCTTCTGCCTGATACGGTCATCCAGCAAAAGAACAACCCGGGCCGCAATTTCACCAATGGCTTTTTGCCCGCCCTTTTGGGACACCTGCTGTCCGCGGCAATAGGCCAGGACATCTTCCACAGACGTGTTCAAGCGCGACACTTCAGACCGCATGATTTCGACAAATTCATATTTAGGATGGTCTTTTCCCACTTCATCCGCCAGAATTTCCGCTGCCCCTTTTATGGCGGCAAGGGGATTTTTTATTTCATGTGCCAGACTGGCGGACACCTGACCCAGCATGGAAAGCTTTTGACTTTCGCCCAGCTGTTTTTCCGCCGCCACCAGCCGGGATGCCTGCTCGTGCAGCCTTTTATATGATCCGGCCAACTGCTCTGACAAACGCCTGTATTGTTCTCTTAATCTGTTTTCCCTGGAAGAAATCAGTCCGATAATCAGACCGGCTGAAAGATAAAAAATAATCTCTGACAGTTCGCTGTAATAGGCCTGCGGACCCTGAACCCAGAATAACAGGAGATGGGGAACAAAGGCCAGGCAGGAAGCAGCTGCAAAAATAAGCCCGCCCTGAACTCCGAAAAGAATCCCGGCAATGGCAATGGGAAAATAACTCAGCCGCCGATAGGTATCATGATAAAAAATCATATATCCGGGGGTCAGGGTATGAAGGATGCCGATTCCGGCAACAAAGGCCAGGAGCAGGCCGTATATGATAATTTTAGTTTTTGGTTTCATAATCCATCTGATCAACTATAGACCAGATATCATTTAAAATCCAGGTTAACAACCATGCTGATGAATCTCAAGCTGTCTACTTTTCCCTGCTTTTGAAAAAATCTTTTACAAATTCGATATGTTTGTGCATGGCCTGGTAAGCAGCATCCGGGTCGCGGTTGATAATTGTCTTCATGATGGTTTTATGCTGATCTAATATCTTTTGAATATTTCCCGGAACTTCATACAGGGAGTGAAGACTCTCCATGATGCCGTGATGCAGGTAATCGTGAAAATTTTTCATCACCTGGATATGGAGCGGATTATTGGTTGCATAGGCGATTGCCATATGAAAGGATGTGTCAGCCTGGGTCCCCAGCCGGCCGGCTTTAATTTCTTTTTCCATTTCATCCAGACTTTGTTC
Organism: Desulfobacteraceae bacterium; assembly: GCA_050293905.1. Taxonomy (GTDB): domain Bacteria; phylum Desulfobacterota; class Desulfobacteria; order Desulfobacterales; family Desulfobacteraceae; genus Desulfobacula. The sequence continues at coordinate 7,498 of JBNKNP010000484.1, forward strand.
CATGGCATTGATATCAGACCGGCTTGCCCGTTCCGCTGCCAGGGCTGCAGCCATGCATTCAAGCGCCATCCGGACCTCAAGAAGATCATAGATTGTCGCATCAGGGGTTGTCATGACGGCTGCAAAGGGATTTCCGTCTGCAGGATCCGGCACGGCCACAAAGGTTCCCCTGCCCTGTTTATGTTCCACAAGCCCCATGGTTACCAGCCTGTTGATGGCATTCCGGATCGTGGTCCGGCTGACATCCATGGATTTGGCCATATCTCTTTCAGGCGTCAGTTTATCACCAGGCTTTAATTTCCCCCTGAAAATCAGTTCTTTGAGCTGTTCAAACACCTGATCGGATATCTTCTGCGGCCGGACCGGTTTCAATAGGGACATTTTACTTGATTCCTTGTGCATAAAGTTCAACTGGATGTTTTATCTCGATATTGCCGTTTCCCTTGGACAGCATGTCTGAAATCTGCATCATGCAGGCCGGGCAGCTTGTTGCGAGCGTCGTACAGTCTGTGGCCTCAATATTTTCTTTTTTGATATTTCCGATTTTAGATGAAATATCATAATGATACAGGTTAAAACTTCCTCCCATGCCGCAGCACTGATCCGGGTCTTTCATTTCCTGTAACACAACACCCGAAGCCGCCCGGATCAATTGCCTGGGCTCTTTACGGATGTTAAGGCCTTTTGCCAGGTGACACGGGTCATGATAGGTGACGATTTTTTCAGATCCTGTCTGATTTCCGGCCTGATCTTTTACTTTCATCACATTCACGAGAAACTGGCTGATATCCATTGTTTTTTCAGCCAGCGCCCGGGCCTGCTTTAAGATATGGGCATGTTTATCAGGCACCATGGCCGGCCAGAGTTTTTTAAGGGTTGATGTACAGGTGGCACAGGCCGTAACCAGATAGTTAAAATCATTTGGATCAAATAATTTCAAATTGTGCCGTACCAGGGTGACAAAGGTGTCCGTATCTCCGGCAGCCAGCGCAGGAATACCGCAGCAGCCCTGATTTTTAGGAATAATGAGCCGGGCATTATGGTGCTGGAGCGCTTTTACCATGGCTATTCCCACACGGGGAAAAATTTTATCAATCAGACAGCCTGTAAACACGGCAACTTTCGGGCCGGTTGCCTTTGAATGATGTTCCAGGGCGTCAATGGAATTTTGAAAGGATTGATCCGCCATTGGCATGATCCGGCGGTCCTTTAACAGCGGAGATATCAGTTTTACTGAAGCGGTCCGTGTGTCCGGATGTTTTGCAGACAATAGAACTTTCTGGATTTTAGATCCCATGCGGATGATCCGGTCAAAGACCTCGGGCCGGGCCAGCATTTTTCTGAAAACTATCTTTTTGACCATCGGCAGGTTTAAGTACCCGGTAATAACAGCCCTTGCCTTAATAAAAATCAGGGTTGCATTGACGCCGCTGGGGCAGTTGGCTGCACACGAGCCGCACAACAGACAATTGTTGAGCCGTTCATTCACCCCGTGGGGATTATCAAAAATATTATTCATCAAAGATTCTAGAAGAACCAGTTTCCCCCTTGCCACATCCGCTTCTTTCCGGGTCTGATCAAACAACGGACACACAGACTGGCACATGCCGCATTTCATGCAGGAAACCAGCTGGTCTTCCAATTGTCTTAATTCATTTGAAAGGGTTTTCAGATCAGGCATTGCTGCCACCTGTTAATTTGCCGGCCAATATCTTTCCGGGATTTAAAATCTGATGGGGATCCAGCGCCTTTTTAATGCGGTTTGAAAAATCAACAGATGCTTTTCCGATTTCATTTTCAAGAAAAGCGGATTTGGCCGTGCCTGTACCGTGCTCACCGGAAAGCGTGCCCCCAAGAGACAGGGCCTGATCAAAAATATCCTCTATGGCGGCTTCCACCCGGCGCC
>JBNKNP010000485.1:0-7572 GCA_050293905.1 Desulfobacteraceae bacterium
AAACCGGTTTAGAATAAAAAGGAGCCGGCATGGCCATAACACGGGTTTTTAAATCCGGGAACAGTCAAGCAGTTCGATTGCCAAAAAATTTTTCTGTTCAATTCGGTAAGATATCTGCTTGACACAACTATATTTTTTTCAATTATAGTCCCTGTTTTAGCCATGCCCGAGAGTGCCGAAAAACCTACGGGGTAATTCGCGCTTTCCTCAGGTCCAATGGCGCACCTATTGGGAATAATGATTTATGGATAGCAGCCCGTGCCAAAGCTGAAAATCTAACTCTTATCACCAATAATGAGAAAGAATTTACAAGGATTCCCAAACTGAAAGTTCGTAACTGGGTATTAGAAAAATAAATGGAATATGGGAGGTTAGGTGCGACGTTGTTTTAATTTTTCAAGTGATAATTAAACTGTGGGTAAAAGAATTGCAATTGCCGGGTATTTCAAAAGAGCTGCGGTTAATCATCAAATGAAAAACCGCTCAGATAGTCATCAAGCAGTGTTTTTATTTTTGGTTTGAGTTCCGGACATTGATCAACGGAAAAAGCCCCTTCAGAGATCCTGACAGCAAAGACAATGCATGTCGGGCAGTTGCATTTCCTGCAATTTGTTTTTGGAAGATATTTTAATATATCGATCATGGCGGGTCTGGCAGAACTTGTATACGACGGTGTTATTGAATCCTTATTTTCCCATGTATGATTTATTTCATCCACAAGCCATTGAATCACTTTGTTTGCCTCGTTAATATCTTTTAAGGCATTTATGGCGATTTCATCTGCCTGAACGGTAATCAGACGTCCGTTGTTTTTAAATGTTACCGCAGGGGGATCCTGATAATAGGCAAATCCGCCCAACGCGCTGTTAAGATAAGGCAGAACCGCTTCAATATTATCATCCAGAAAAGCTTTCAAATGGACATTCTCAAATTCCGGGTTACATTCAGCCCGAAATATTTCCTTTCGATAATTTTTAAGCAGCATAATAATCGCTCCTTGTTTTCAGCTCAGTTATTAGGAAATCCAAATTGTTTTTTTTCTTGTTCTTTTTGCATCGTATTCAGCATATCAATACCCTTCTAAATGGCCGAGATTTTATTCAGATCTGGACTGCCCGGCAGCCTGTTTTTTTGGAACACACACAAACACATCCCGCCCGTCTTTTTCAAAACAGCATTCTTTTTCAAGTATTTTTTTGAGCATTTTCCGTGCCCGGTGAAGTCTTGTTTTTGCATTTTCATAGCTGATGTCAAGGATAAGGGATATTTCATTGTGGGAAAATCCCTCCAGATCAAACAGCAGGAGAACGGATCGAAGTTCGTTGGGAAGCATATCAATTTTACTCTGTACGCATGCCCCCATCTGACGCTGTTCCATTTTTTCTTCAATCTTTATGCCGGTCTCCTGGGATGATATCTGTTCTGCCTTTTTAAAAAAAGCGGTCTGATTGTTTCTCAGGTAATCCATGCATACATTATAGGCAATCTTGTATATCCAGGAGGTCAAACTGCCAGGATTCCCGACATCGCAGAGATGCTTATCCACCTTGATAAAGGTTTCCTGCACCAGGTCATCAGCCATCCATTCATCCCGGATATGGGAAAGGATAAATGTTCTGATTTTCCCATAATATTTGTCATGGAGTTTTATCACTTCCATATGACTGCCCTGTCTGTTTTTAAAAAATTAACTGCACTTGCACGGGTGTGATTCATCATCCATTTTAGCATAAACTTCATTTCCGTCAATCACATCAGAAATTGCCTTTTCAAGGGAGATATCAGATCCGTTCCGTACTTTTCTGGCAATGGCAATAATATCTGTGATTTCATCGTCAGTTACGCGTTCTTCTTTTGCCAGCATATAATAATGGTCAAAGCAGGGGATACAGCCGGCTGCATAGGAAGAACCCAGTGAAATCATAACCTTTGTTTTTGTATTCATAAAAAAATCTCCTTTTTAAATTATAAGACGTTTCTTTTCGTAAAAAGGTTACAGATTTTTTTGCTGCTATAGCAAAAAATGCCATATTTTCAACAGGGCCGGCTCTGAAGAATCTGTTTTATTTTATAGTAGCATTATGCTAACATGACTTAAATTTGGATTAACCTCAAAAAAGATCTTTTTTTCACCACACACAAATGGATATCCAGCCTGTTTTTGAACATAAAACGGAGAAACAAAAAAAGGAAGAAAACCTTAAAGGTGCTGCTTATGCCTTTGTGCTGCTGATTTTATTTTCCGTTTCCGCTTCTGTGGTATACCAGTACATACAAACCCAGTTAATGCGGGACCATGACCGGCAGCATATTACCGGGCTGGATTCAATGGGCGAAAAAATCCATGATATTTTCTCTAAGGTTGACGTATATCTTGTTCACAGCTCAAATCTTTATACGGTAAAACAGGTTCTTAAAAAGCAAGACCCTGTCATGAAGCGTGAAGTTGAACATTTTTTTTCCCGGCTGATTGAAGCAAATGCGACCCATAATTCACCAACGTTTGATCAAATTCGCCTGCTGGATTTAAACGGGATGGAAAAGGTCAGAGTAAATTTAAATCAACAGGGCCGGGCCGACGTATGTGCCCCGGATCAACTGCAGAACAAATCAAATCGGTATTATTTCAAGGAATCCATCGACCTTCCTAAAAACCATATATATATGAGCCCGCTGGACCTGAACATTGAAAACGGCGAAATCGAAAAACCCTTTAAACCTATTATCCGGTTTGGCGTCCCTGTATTTGATAATGAAGGAACACGAATCGGCCTTCTAATGTTTAATTATCGTGCACAACAAATTCTTCATCAACTTGAAACAGTGGATTTTCATGGAGAAAACCAATGGCTCCTTTTAAATGAAAACGGTTACTACCTGCACAGCCCGGATCCCAAAAAAGAATTCGGGTTTATGTTTCCTGAAAAAAACACAGGCCTGTTTTCCGATTATCCTGATTTATGGAATAAAATTAAAACCACAAAAAATCTGAAATTGGCTCAAGCGGACGGAATATATTATCGGAAAAATATCAGGCCATATGGATTTGATACATCAATGATGGTTTCAAAATACCATGAATGGATATTGTTGAGTTTTGTTCCTCAAAATCAACTCAACCGGGAAAAAGAAACCCTGAACAGGACATTTTTATTCACAAACAGTGCCCTGGCACTGATATTAGGCATCCTGGGCTGGATCATCGGAAAATCCAGAGTCAAAAACAAATGGTATTTAAATTCATTAAAAGAGAGCGCCACCCTGGACAGAATGACCGGATTGCTGAATCATCAGGAAGCTGTCAAACGCCTTGCGTATCAAATCAATGTTTCCAACAGATCAAAGCACCCGTTATGCATTGCCTATATGGATCTGAATGACCTGAAACCGGTGAACGATACCCTGGGACATAAGAGCGGAGATCAGATGATTATTGCTGCAGCAGAGTCCATAAAAGAGGCTGTTCGAAAAACTGATCTTGCCGCCCGGGTTGGCGGTGATGAATTTTTAGTCATTTTTCCTGACACAGCCTCTGACAATATTCAAAAAGCAATCAGAAGAATCGAAGTGCTGTACACTCAAAAAAGCAGAACTCTTTTTGATCGAAAGCTCACCTTAAGCTGGGGAATTTCCTTCTGGCAGGGGTCTTCAGACACGATAGAAGCGTTTATGCATAGAGCAGACAAAGCCATGTACGCTATGAAAGATGAGTATAAACGGTCTAAAAAAGAAAGCCGTTGAATCCGCTCCCCTATAAGTGATCTATTTATGAATCGTAAGCTGTGGAAAGGGGATTTCCCATTGATTGATAGTACATGCATCCACACACCATCTCTGGATTGCCCGTGCCAGCCGCTGGTACAAAGGAGCCATATCCCCTTTAAAATCAGAAATAACCACCAGATCAAGAGAAGACGCTCCGGCCTGGGCAAACTCCACCCTTAAATTGAGCAGACTTTCCAGATACCCTTCCTTTTCGATCTGTTCCCTGATATAGGATTCCAAAATTTCTAAAACGCTGCCGGTAGCTTCTTTCTGGGTATCATAACTAATACCGAAAGCACTCTTAATTCTGAAATTCATGGAAAGATTCAGCGGGGAAAGGGAAAGAAAATCAGAGGTCTGATATGTTTTTTTTGCCCCGCCGCGTTGAACAAGTTCAACCATTTCAGGAGAAATGCTTGTGACGTGTCCCCGGATGCCGTCGGACAGAATTACCCAGTCATTGCGTTTGCACGGAAACCAGGGCTCACTTTTGTTAAATTCTCGGGATGTTTTCCCGAACAATTCTTCAATGGGCAGCCGAAGGGTCACTCCCATACTGGGATTTTCCAGAATACTGAAAACATTGATGGTTTTCACAAGCCAGGGCACACCGTTATATTGGATACGTTCACCTTCCCTGACCGCACCGATATTAAGCATCAGACGGCTTTGCTGCCAGAATTTGGGCAGGGTATTTTTTGCAGCCCAGGCAAGCCCCAGAAAAAAAACAATGGTTAAACTCAAGAGCACCCAGTCTTCGAACAGATAGAAAACCAGAACAAGGACAAACAGCGTGATAATCAGCCCCACCACCCTGAAAAGCAAATCAAACACCCGGATATGAAACGGCCGGTATGTTGCTTTGTATCCAGGAATTTTTTTGACTGAAACGCGAAAAGTCACTCGTAAAATCAATATCACCAGCAAACAGGCGATCAGGGCAATAAACAGAAAAAGCCCCCGGGTCCGGAAAAAATTTTTAATTGACACCTTTGAGGTTTCTATTAAAGACTTTTTCTCATTTTCGATTTCAGCAAGCTGCATGCTTGTGATTTCCAATTTATTCTGGATCTGCTTTTCGATACTTTTCCATTCCGGCAGAAGATTTTCCAGATTTTTCTTCAACTCTTTGTTGGATGTCTTGGGAACCAGGTTCTCAATGTTTTGTACAGCAGAATGGGCAATGGGCAGAAGATTTTGATAATACGTCAGCTCGTCTTTGAGTTTGGTTTTATACCGCGCTTTAACCGTCAGCCGTTTTATCTCCTTGATGCCGGGTTCCAGTAAGGATACCAGCTCTTTTTGCCAGTTAAACACGGTTTCTTTTTTTTCAGCAAACAAGCCAACATCAATTCCGGTTGCTATCCGTTCAAAATCTGTTTTGGCACTGTTCAGCTGTTTATCCAGTTTGGACAATTCTTCTTTTAAATTCTCTTTTTCCGCTTCAGAGGAACTCTTTTCAATCGTTGCTTTTCTTTCTTCAATCCGCTGGTTCAGGTTCTTTTTAAGTTCCAGCATGGAATCCAGCATTTTAATGGAAGCATCTTCAGGTGCCTCTTGTACATTGGTTGCTTTGGGTTCATCCGCATAAAGATTCACGCAAAGGCTTGCAAAAAGAAGGATAACAAGTAGTGTTTTAATATGCCGCATATAACGTTCAGATCCTTAATAGATTAAAAATAAAATTCCGGTCTCAATTTATACCAGAAAACAAAAGAGATGAATATCCTTATTTTCTATTTGGCGCCGACCATAAAGGGAGTACAATGGAGGGCCGGGCTTCCTTTTTTCACCCAGACACGGATCATGGAGACAGAGTCTCCTTTCAGGTTGGATATATTGGATAATTCTTCTGCAAAAGCAATATCGTCAATATTAAATTCATAGAAATGTGCATTATCACTAAACGGATCAACAATAACAATGACCCGGGTCTTTTCATACGGATGTTTTCGAGGGGAACCGGTAAAAGGCTGATAATTTTTTTCATCAAAATTTTTTGGTTTTACATACCGCTGGATCTCAAACTTATCTTTTAATTCAAGAAAATTAACAATAGGCATGACCTTATCTCCTCAAATAAAAAATGAAATAATCTTAGTTTCAATATACCAAAAATTATAAAAAAAATAAGGGGAAATGAAAAGATTTTTGATCCGGTTTCCGCAGCTTCAGGTAAATTTTTGTATTCAGCCCAGAACTTTTTTAAGCGTATTTGTCAGATCCGTCGGCCTGAAGGGTTTGGTGACATAGCCCTTAAACCCGTACCGTTTATAATTTGCGATAATGGGATCGGTTGCATATCCGCTGAAAACGATAGCCTTGACGTCAGGGTCCAGTTCAAGCAGCTTCTTTATTGCTGTTTCACCTCCCATACCGCCTGGAACGGTCAAATCCATAATGACTGCGTCAAAAGGCTCATTTTCCTCTATTGCTTTTTTATACAGAACAATGGCTTTTTCACCATCACCGGTGAGTTCCACTTCATAACCAAAATGCTTCAACATGGAACCGGTAAGTTTTCTGAGCATAACATCATCATCCATGATCAGTATTTTGCCTTTTCCTGAGTATCCGGTTACTGTTTCGTTGCGGGCGGCTTCATTTTCTTTTAAATTGCTCTGTGCCGCAGGCAGGTAAACGTGGAATGTTGTGCCGACATTCACCTCTGAGTCCATGGAAATATGTCCGTTATGCTGGCTGACAATGGAATAAGTGGTTGCCAGCCCCAGACCGCTGCCCATCTCTTTAGTAGTAAAATAAGGATCAAATATTTTAGCACGGTTTTCTTCCGGAATGCCGACGCCTGAGTCTTGAATAATAATTCGCACATAATTCCCCGGAGCAAGGGAAACCGGATCTGCTTCAGCTTTTTTTTCCGACACGCTCATATTGTCTGCACTTATTTTAATAATCCCCCCCTGGGGCATGGCCTGGATGGCATTGATAATCAAATTATGCATGACCTGGCTCATCTGCCCCTCGTCCATTTCAACAGGTGCAAGATCCCGTGCAAGATCAAACTCACACTTGGCGCTGGCACCATGGGAGACAAATTCGGCTGAGTCTTTAATCAGTTTTTTAATGAATCCTTTTTTTAAAACCGGCGCTCCGCCTTTGGCAAAGGTGAGTAATTGCTGGGTTAACGAGACCGCTTTCCGTGTGGCCTCTTTTATGCCTTCAAGATAATTTTCCACCTCCTGCTTTTGGTCTATATCAAAAACCGCCATCTGGGCATTTAAAAGTATGCCGGATAAAATATTGTTAAAATCATGGGCAATACCGCCGGCCAGGACACCCACGGATTCAAGTTTTCGGACCTTCTGAAGTTCCTCTTCCATCTTTTTTTGTTCGGTGATATCCCGCAAATGTACAATACTTCCCGCCAGACTGCCTTCCGGATCATAATAGGCTGAGGCGCTGAGACTGATATCAAGGACCTTTCCTGCTTTTGTCCGGCGGCGGGTCAGCTGGTTGCTCACCTTTTCACCTTTCCGGAGCTTTGCAATCATCTCATCGGTGAATTCGCGGATTTCATCGGGAATATAATCAGCAGACTGGCCGAACAGTTCATGGATCTGCCAGCCGAAAACACGGACAAACTCCGGATTGACGTAAATGGGAAGACCTTTGATATCGTATACGGCAATGGGGTCCGGAGATGCATCCAGCAACGTCCGGTAACGTTCACTGGTCTGTTCTGATTCCTGATACAATTTCTGATATTCATTTTTTGATTTTGCCAGAGCCCAGGTCCGTTCTTCCACCCGTTTTTCCAGCAGCTCATTGAGCTGGGTCAATTCATAG
>JBNKNP010000486.1:0-12221 GCA_050293905.1 Desulfobacteraceae bacterium
CAGACACATTAAGATTTACACACCGGTCCATACTGGAATATTTATTCGTAAAACAGATTATATCAGGAGACAAATCCTGCTGTCAGGTTCCCTTAACCGGTCAGATGAAAACGTTTCTGTTTGAAATGCTAATGAAAAATCTTTCCCTGAATTTGAATCAGGAATTTCAATGGCTGTCTTCCTTTGAACTCAAGGCCCAGGGTTTAAAAAGAAAAACCGGTCCGACAAACAATATGGAAAGTATGGAAAACTGCGAACCTATTCTTCAGATTATCTTGAAAAAAAACAATCAATACAACTTTTTAAACCAGATCAACATCCTGTTTAAAAATCCTATTTTCTATGAATTCGGCTGGGACCCCCAACTCAGTGAGAATCTGGAACAAGCCGTCCTCCAATCAAAGTCTTCTCTGATGAAACTGGACAGCAAAAACTGGACGGTTCTCATTAATCCTAAAAAAATTGAAATTACAAAGCATGACCGGAAAAACACTGAGATTTTAATCAATAAAAAGGATTTTCAAGAATACTCCGGCCTGAAAAACAATCTGTCGTTGATCCGGCTCAACCGGAGAATCGGACTTAAGGGCCTTGGCATTATAAACAATATCAATCAATCAAAGACAATCGCAGTGCTGCCGGATTTAAAGAGCTTTGATAAATTTACCGTCTGTTTTGAAAATGAACTGATGTGATTCCATAATAAAAAGGGTTTCGAGACACTCTCGAAACCCTTTAATCTTTAATGGAGGCGGCTTCCAGGTTCGAACTGGAGAATAACGGCTTTGCAGGCCGTTGCCTTACCACTTGGCCAAGCCGCCTTGTTTTGGAGCGGGAAACGGGATTTGAACCCGCGACTTCGACCTTGGCAAGGTCGCACTCTACCACTGAGTTATTCCCGCTCGTACAAACAAAAGAGATTTATATATGTGAACGCCTGATTTGTCAATATCAAATTTGAAATCAGGTGATATTTTCTTGTCAGCTGAGTGGAAATTTATGCGTTCTTTTTGTTCCAGTCCGCCAGAAAAGCATCAATCCCTTTATCGGTCATATGGTGGGAGGCCAGTTTCTTTAACACCCCGTAAGGAATAGTGGCAATATCTGCAGCCATAAGGGCTGAATTAAGGACATGCAGCGGATTTCGGACACTGGCCACGATGACCTGGGTGTCAAAGCCGTAATTGGCATAAATCTGGACGATTTCCTCAACCAGGCCCATGCCTTCCTGGGCCAGATCATCCAACCGCCCGACAAAGGGGCTGACAAAGGTTGCACCGGCCTTGGCCGCCATCAATGCCTGCAGGGCTGAAAAAACCAGTGTGACATTGGTTTTGATTCCTTCGTCTGAAAGGGTTTTTACCGCTTTTAGCCCTTCCACGGTCATGGGGATTTTAACGGTGATATTATCGGCAATTTTTGCAAGTTCCCTTGCCTCAGATACCATGCCGTCATATTCAAGACTGATAACTTCGGCACTGACCGGGCCTTTTACTATTTTACAGATATCTGCAATAATCTGTTTAAACTCTCCGTCTTCTTTGGCAATCAGGGATGGATTGGTGGTAACCCCGTCAACCATGCCCATATCGTTGGCATCTTTAATCTGCTCGATATTAGCCGTATCAATAAAAAACTTCACTTACGCCTCCTCATCCAGGAGAAACACCTCCTGGTCTTTTTGTATTTCTATTTTATTGAGCAATTCACCCGGTTTCAGATCCAGGACAGGATGAACCGCATCTGCGCCGATATCACAAAGGGGAACCAGAACAAAACACCGTTCATGCATCCTCGGATGCGGGATTTCAAGATCTTCAGTTCTGATGACTTTATCGTCATAGTAAACAATATCCAGGTCTATGATTCTCGGCCCGAAACGAAATGGTTTTCCCTCTTTATCCAATTGTTTTTCCATTGCCTGCAGAACCGCAAGAAGCGGATGGGGCAAAAGCGTGGTCTTTATTTTCAAAGCTGCATTCACAAACCAGTCCTGGTCCGTATAATTCTGGGGCTGGGTCTGGTAAAAAGAAGACACCAAATCAACCTGAATTGATTCATGTGCGTTCAACAGATCAACAGCGTTTTCAAGATTTTTCTTCTTATCCCCGACATTTGAACCGATACTCAAGTATGCTGTATGCTCCATCATTCTCCGGTCTCTACCTGAATCGTTTTGGAATAGTCGCTTTTCAACCCGTTTTTTCCCAGGGCCTGAACCCTGAAATAATACTTATATCCGGGTGTAACCTGAATAAAAAAATCTTTATCCGGCATGGGCACACTGGCAGCCGGATGAAATTCAAACGGACAGCCTTCACATTCGCCTTGTTTTTTCTGTGCCATAAACACATCAAAACTTTCAGGCTTTATCTGGCCGTCAATGGGATCTATCCTGTGGGACCAGTTTAAAAATATAGTCTGGGCTTTATAGGTTGCCTTTAAATCATAGGGTGCTGTAATCTGCTGGGTGATTTCCTTTGGCGGAAGCGGCGGGCCTTTTTCCCCGCATCCCACCAGTAAAAAGCCTGTCAATACCAGCAGCACGTGAAAAGCGGTTGTTTTATTTTTCATTTCAGGCCAAGCTCCTTGGCAGCTTTTTTCACAGCTTTTCTTACATTATCCAGCCCGGTTCCGCCATAAGATATTCTTCTTGCGATCATCTGGTCAATGGATATAAAGGTGTAGATATCCTCTTGAATCAGCTCACTGAACCCCTTGAATTCCTCAAGAGTCAGCGCATCAAGCTCTTTATTGTTTTTTAACGCATAGGCCACGGCCTTGCCGGCCACTGAATGGGCTTTTCGAAAGGTCATGCCTTGGGCCACCAGATAATCGGCAAGATCAGTGGCATTTAAAAAGCCCTGCTTGCAGGCAGCGTACATGGTTTCCTTGTGAATGCTGATATTTTCAAACATCCGTGTGTAGACATCTGTACAGATTTTAAGGGTGTCCACAGTGTCAAACAAGGGCTCCTTATCTTCCTGCATGTCTTTATTATAGGCCAGGGGAAGCGATTTCATCAGCGTAAGGATGGCCATCAAATTGCCGACCACCCGGCCGGTTTTCCCCCTGACAAGTTCAGCCACATCCGGATTTTTTTTCTGGGGCATGATGGAAGAGCCGGTGGTAAAGGCATCTGAAATGGTAATAAATGAAAATTCAGTGGATGACCAGAGGATCAATTCCTCGGACAGCCTTGAAAAATGAATCATACAGATGGCGGCATGGGAGATGAATTCCATGACAAAATCCCGGTCTGAAACCGAATCAATACTGTTATCGGACGGTTTTTCAAATCCCAGCACTTTGGACGTAAATTCACGGTCCAGCGGATAGGTGGTGCCGGCAAGGGCTGCCGCCCCGAGGGGCATGACGTCAATGCGTTTGAGACAGTCTTTGAACCGGGAAATATCCCGCTTGAACATTTCATAATAGGCCAGAAGATGATGGGAAAACAATACCGGCTGGGCCCGCTGCAGATGGGTGTAGCCGGGCATGACCACATCCAGATGGGTTTGGGCCATCCGGACCAGGTTTTTCTGCAAGGCGGTTAAAAGCTCAATCACAGCCAGGGTTTCACTTTTCAGGTAGATCCTGACATCCAGGGCCACCTGATCGTTCCGGCTCCTGCCGGTATGCAGTTTTCTGGCCACATCCCCGGAATGCCTGGTCAAAGCATCTTCCACATGCATGTGAATATCTTCAAGTGCTGCTGAAAACTGCAGTTCATTATTTTCAATTTTCTGTTTAACAATCCCAAGACCATCAATCAGGGTGTCTGCTTCCGACTGTGTGATGATCCCCTGTCTGGCCATCATTTTCAAATGCGCAATACTGCCCTGGATATCACTGTCATACAGGCGCTTATCCACATCTATGGATGCATTGAAGGTTTCAACCAGTTCATCTGTTTTCTGGGAAAATCTGCCGCCCCACAGTTTTTCATTCATCGGGTGTATCAACTTTCTTTTGCTGTATGGTTTAAAATCAGGCTTTCAAGAATCGCTTTGTGCATATGCCGTTTATTTTCCGCCTGATCCCAGAATACCCCGTTAGCATCTTCAAGCACATCCTCTGAAATTTCCTCGCCCCGGTGGGCCGGCAGACAGTGCATGACCATCACATCATCTTTGGCATGGGAGAGCAACTGCCGATTCACCTGAAATCCCTTGAAGTCCTTGAGCCGAATCGCATGTTCATCTTCATCTCCCATGCTGGCCCAGACATCGGTGTAGACCACATCGGCATTTTTGACCGCTTCTTTGGGATCATTGGTGAACCGGATCTGATCAATCTTCCCATTAGAGGCTAATTCAATAATTTTCGGATCAATCTGATACTTGTCCGGACAGGCCACAACAAGATCCAGGCCCAGCACACTGGCTGCGTTGATCCATGAATTAGCCACATTATTCCCATCCCCTACCCAGGCAATCCGGATATTTTCATACCCGTTTTTATGCTCTATAATGGTCATGATATCGGACAGGATCTGACAGGGATGATAAGAATCTGTCAGGGCATTGATCACCGGAATGGTTGACGCCTGGGCAAACTCAGTGACCAGCTCATGGTCAAAGGTTCTCATGGCCAGGCAGTCGATATACCGGGACAGAACCCTGGCCGTGTCTTTGGCCGGTTCTGCTCTTGAAATCTGCGTATCCTGGGTGCTCATATATATCGAATGCCCGCCCATCTGGATCATGGCGGTTTCAAACGCCACCCGTGTTCTTGTGGATTTTTTATCAAAAATCAGGCCAAGGGTTTTTCCGGTCAAAAGGGTATCCAGTATTCCTTTTGCATATCTTTTTTTTAATTCTATTGCCCGTTTAAAAAGAGTCTGGAAATCATTCTCATCAAGTTCCAGAACAGAGAGTAAATCTTTTTTCACAACAAACTTTCTCCTATAAGGTCGTACGGACTGCAGATTATGTCTTCTGCGGTCCCAACAGGCTGTCCAGCGCAGATACCAGCCTGTCGATTTCCTGGTTCGTAATAATCAGCGGTGGTGCGAACCTGAGAACTTTATCCTGAATCCCGTTAATAATAAAGCCCTTTTTCATTAATTCCTTCACAAAAAAGGAAGCATCATCGTCCACTTCAAGCCCTAATAAAAGCCCCTTTCCCCGGACACAGACCGCCCGGTCATGCCTGGCTGCAAGGCTTTCAAGCTGTTCTTTAAAATACTGTCCTTTTTTGACAACGTCTTTTAAAAATCCATCCTCGCTAATGATCTCAAGCGTTTTCAAAGCCGCTGCCGTTGCCAGCGGCGTACCGCCGAAAGTGGAGGCATGGCTGCCGAAATCAAAACCCTGGGCCGCATCCTGGGTGGCCAGCATGGCACCGATGGGAAGACCGTTTCCCAGGGCCTTGGCAAGTGTCATGATATCCGGGGTAATCTCGTACCGTTCATGGGCAAACAGGGTACCGCACCGGCCCATGCCGCACTGGATCTCATCAAAAATCAGAAGCGTTCCCGTCTGCGTGCACAATTGGCGGACGGCTTTTAAATAGCCGGGATCAGCAGGGATAATACCGCCCTCCCCCTGGACCGGTTCCAGCATGACCGCACAGACCGTGTCATCCATTTCCCGTTCCAGTGCGCTGATATCATTGAACGGAACATATGAAAAGCCTTCCAGCAACGGATAGAACCCGTCCTTGATTTTATCCTGGCCTGTAGCCGTCAATGTGGCCATGGTCCGGCCATGGAAGGACTGCTCCATGGTAATGATCCGGAACCGGTTTTTTTCACCTTTTTTTTGAAAATACCGCCGGGCAAGCTTGATGGCTGCCTCGTTGGCTTCTGCTCCGGAATTGGCAAAAAAGACCCGGTCTGCAAAGCTTTTTTCACACAATTTGGAGGCAAGATCAGCCTGGGGCAATGTATAAAAAAGGTTGGACACATGAACCAGTGTGGCTGCCTGGTCTGCAATGGCCCGGGTAATTTCCGGGTGACAATGACCCAGGGCGCACACCGCAATCCCGGCCAGAAAATCTAAGTATTCTTTTCCGTCTTCATCCCATAGGGTTGAACCCCGGCCTTTTACAAACGCCTTTCCCTGGCGCATATAAGTCTGAAATATAAAATGATCAGTCTTGGTTATAGAATCCATTGAATTATCCATTTTTGAGTTTTATTGCATTCTTGCAGCATCATTTTTCAGCCATTGCGTCGATGCAGACCTGGGTTCCGATACCTGAATCGGTAAACAATTCGAGCAGAACCGCATGGGAGAGTTTGCCGTTAATAATATGTGATTTTTTCACCCCGTTTTTCAATGCATCCAGGGCACACTCCACCTTGGGGATCATGCCGCCTGAAATCCTGCCGCAGTGGATCATCTGCTCAATGGCAGGTGTGTCCACGGACGAGACCAGTTTTTTGTTTTCATCCAGGACCCCGTCCACATCCGTTACCAGCATCAGGCGTTCGGCATCCAGGGCTGCCGCAACTTTAGACGCCACCACATCCGCATTGATATTATAGGTTTCTCCATTCTGCCCAAACCCCACAGGGGCAATCACCGGAATAAATCCTTTGGCGGTCAGGGTGTGAATGATATCCGGATTGATGCTTTTTACATTTCCCACCATGCCCGGGTCTATAATTTCAGGCGGTTTGTTTTCATCTTCCTGGTGATAAATCTTCATTTTTTCAGCTAAAATCAACAGACCGTCCTTGCCGGTCAATCCCACGGCCTTGCCGCCCTGGCTGTTGATTCTTGCCACAATGGATTTGTTGACCCTGCCGCCCAGCACCATTTCCACCACATCCATGGTTTCATCATCCGTGTATCTCATGCCTCTGATAAATTTGGATGTAATACCCATGGAATCGAGTACCTTATTGATCTGGGGCCCCCCGCCATGAACCACCACCGGATTCACGCCGATATATTTGAGCAGAATCATATCATTGCAAAAATCCGTCTTTAATTTTTCATCCACCATGGCATGGCCGCCATATTTGACCACAATGGTCTTGCCGGAAAAATTTTTAATATACGGCAGCGCCTCAATAAGGATATCGGCAACATTTGTTTTCATAAGATATACCTTGTCAAATCTTCGTTTTTAACAATATCCATTAATTGTTCTTCCACAAATGCAGCATCAATGACAATCTTTTTTTCTTCCATATCCGGGGCCTGAAATAAAAAGTCCTCAAGCAGTTTCTCCATCAGGGTGTGCAGCCTGCGTGCCCCGATATTTTCAGTGGATGCATTCACATCCACGGCAATGGCGGCAATTTTTTCAACTGCATCCTGGGTAAATTCAATTTCAATTCCTTCCGTTCTTAGCAGGGCAATGTACTGGAGGACAAGGGCATTTTTCGGTTCTGTAAGAATTCTTGTAAATTCATGGGCACCCAGGGAATTGAGTTCCACGCGGATGGGAAACCTGCCCTGGAGTTCAGGAATTAAATCAGAGGGTTTTGACACGTGGAAGGCACCGGATGCAATAAACAATATATGGTCTGTTTTCACCGTACCGTATTTAGTTGGGACCGAACTGCCCTCCACAATGGGCAAAAGGTCACGTTGAACCCCTTCTTTGGACACTTCAGGACCATGACTTTTTTCTTTTCCGGCTATCTTGTCAATTTCATCGATAAAAATAATGCCGGATTGCTCAACCATGGCAACCGCGTCGGTTTTCACCTGTTCCATATCCACAAGGTGAGCGGCTTCCTCCAGGGTGACCAGTTTAAGCGCTTCTTTAATTTTAACCTTGCGGCGTTTGGTATTTTTCGGCATTAGATTGCCCAGCATATCTTTGACATTGATGCCCATCTCTTCGATACCGGAGTTGGAAAAAATCTCCACCATGGGAGATCCCGTGGCAGCCACCTCAAGATCGATCATCCGGTCATCCAGTTTTCCGCTGTTAAGCATTTTTCTTAATTTTTCCCGGGTGGAAGAATTTTTCGCTGCGCCGGCAGAAGATTGGGCAGCAGGCGGCGCTGGAAAATCCGCATCCATATCCGTCAGGACCTGATCCGGGTTTGTCTGACCGGTTTGAATAATATCCAGGTCATTGGAAATATCGGCTCCTGCCGGAGACTGGGGCGGCAGAAGGATGTCCAGTATTCTTTCTTCAGCAATTTTTGCCGCTTTTTCCTGGACTGCTTCCTGCTGGCGGGCTTTCAGATTATTTACCGCCAGCTCGACAATATCCCGGATCATGGATTCCACATCCCTTCCCACATATCCCACTTCCGTAAACTTGGAGGCTTCCACCTTGTAGAAAGGAGAATCCGTTAAATTGGCAAGCCGTCGTGCAATCTCTGTCTTTCCAACACCTGTGGGTCCGATGAGAATAATATTTTTCGGTGCGATTTCTTCCTGCAAATCTTTATCAAGCTGCCGGCGCCGCCACCGGTTTCTTAAGGCAATGGCCACGGACTTTTTTGCATCCTTCTGACCGATGATATATTTGTCCAGTTCAGTAACAATCTGGCCGGGTTTTAAATCTTTCATGGTAATGGTTATCTTTCCTTATTTTTACAATTGCTCAATGGTAACATGATGATTGGTGTACACACATAAATCAGCTGCTATTTTCATGGCGGTTTTAACGATCTCCAGAGGAGCCATGTCGGTATTTTCAATCAGGGCCACTGCTGCAGACTGGGCTGCCGTACTGCCGGAGCCGATACTGATGACCCCGTCGTCAGGTTCAATGACGTCCCCGTTGCCGCTTAACAGATAGGTATTATTGACATCTGCTGCTATCATCATGGCTTCCAGCCGCCGCAGATATTTATCGGTCCGCCATTCTCGTGCCAGTTCAACACTGGCACGGGTTAGGTTGCCGTTGTACTGCTCAAGTTTGGTTTCAAGTTTTTCAGACAATGTCAGGGCATCGGCTGTGGCACCGGCAAATCCGGTGATGATTTTATCATTATATATCCGTCGGACTTTTTTGGCTTTGTGCTTTGTCACAATACTGCCCAGGGTCACCTGGCCGTCACCGGCCACCACTACCTTGCCGTCCTGGCGCAGTGCAAGAATGGTGGTCCCGTGAAATATAGTTGTATCCATGCTTTGTTCTATCCTTAATTTATTTCAGCCGTTTCTGTCATCGTCTGGGGTGGGCCTTATCATAGACCTGCATCAGACGGTCCATGCTCACATGGGTATAGACCTGGGTGGTGGACAGGCTGGCATGACCCAGAATCTCCTGGATCCCCCTTAAATCCGCACCCGAATCCAGCATATGCGTGGCAAACGAATGCCGGAGCATATGGGGGGATACCGGCACGTTCAACTGGCACTCCCGCACGACCTTATCCAGAATCCGCCGGATGGACCGGGCACTTAAACGGCTGTAATTTTTATTTAAAAAAACAGGTTCCCCGGCATGGCTTAAAACAGACCGGTATTCTTCAATGGCCGTTAATGCCCGCAGGCCCACCGGCACCACCCGTTCTTTTGAACCTTTGCCAAAGACTCTAATCATTTGCTTTTTAAAGTCAATGTCTTTGATATTCAACCCTGCCATTTCCGAAACCCGCATGCCGGTGGAATAAAAGGTTTCAAACATGGCAAGGTTCCGTTTGTCCATCCAGGTATCAGTCTTAATGGAATCCAAAAGCCTGAACAGATCATCAATGTTTAAAAACTTTGGAATGGTCTTTTCCAGCTTGGGAAAGGGTATGGCATCTGCCGGATTCACTTGTACTTTGCCGGTTGACACCAGGAAATCGAAAAAGGATTTCAAGGCGGACAGTTTTCTTGAAACCGTTCGTTTGCTTTTCTTTTCTTTTACCAGATATGCCAGGTATCTGCGGATATCGGTTTTATCAATTTTCCGGGAACCGGACGCCAGTCCGGCTTGAAATTTTTTTACAATTTTTTCGTCAGTTTCATCTTCAGTTCCCTTATCCTCGCATACAAACCGGATAAAGGAGAGAATATCGGATCGATAGGCGCGGCAGGTATGGACGGAATACCCCTTCTGGGCTGCAAGGGTATCTATAAAAGAATCCAGCATCATGGCCCAATCCCTGCCAAAGCCATGACCTGTTTCATGTCTTCCCAGACCTGCCGTTTATAGGAAGGATCCTTTACCAGCAGAGCCGGATGATAGGTGGGCATCACCCGGACACCCTGATAATCGAAAAATTTTCCCCTGAAAGCATCCAATGGCAGGTTTTCCCCCAGCAGGGCTTTACCTGCTTTTGATCCCAGTGCGATCACAACTGTCGGGCTGTTTTGTTTAATTTTTTGGCTGACCATGGGCAGATTGTCTGCATTGCAAATAAATACCCGATCTTTGGTTAAAGTCATGGCACCAAGAATTTTATTTAAAAGTTCTCCGCTCTTTCCTTCAAAAAACCGGCCAAGGCTGTCCACAATATAAATGGATGATTTCTCAGAACCCTGAAAAAAAAACCGTTCTTCCGAAATGAGGTGTTCCCCTTGTATGGGAATTTTTCCCCACTGCCGGATAATGTCTTTGGAGTTTTCGGAAATACCCGGAAAAAAACCAGGATGCTTTTTTAAGTTAGACAGGCACCTGGAAAACTGTCGGATCACTTCAACACAATCAACATGCGGGTTGACCTGTGTTTTTTTAAGACCTGAAGGGTTATTTGAGGCAGGATCTTCCGGATGATTCAAAGACTGGGACCCCATGGTTCATCTATCTCCATGGTTTGATGGGCTATGCATGACCTGTTCCGCCGCTGCGATGAATGATATGATCCAACAGGATATGCGCCAGGTCTTTTTTTGAGGTCATGGGGAGGTCAACAGCCGTGCCGTCTTTAAAAAACAGGGTCATCTTATTGGTATCTGCTGAAAAGCCTGAGTCCTTTTTCCCGACAATATTGGCTGCAATCATATCCAGGTTTTTCTTTTCCATTTTTGCCCGCGCGTGCTGTTCAAGGTCCTGGGTTTCCGCGGCAAAGCCCGCAAGGAACTGATCTTTTGATTTTTTTTCGCCGATCATTTTTAATATATCCGGATTTTCAATCATTTCAAGGGTCAGATTCTTTTTGCCTGCCTGCTTTTTAATCTTTGCAGACGCAGCCTGTTCCGGTTTGTAATCCGCCACGGCCGCCACTTTGATGATCATCCCGGCCCGGGGCAGATGCTCCAGCATGGCTTGGGCCATCTGTTCGCAGGTGGTCACATCAACCCGGGTCACGCCGCCAGGGGTTGGAAGGTGTACAGGGCCGGATACCAGAATAACATCCGCCCCTCTTTGTTCTGCTGCCGCTGCAATGGCAAACCCCATTTTACCGGATGAATGATTGCTTACATATCTTACCGGGTCAATGGGTTCAATGGTCGGACCGGCCGAGATCAGGACGGTTCTGCCGGACAGATCTTTTTTCGTGAGCATGGCCTTTACCCTGTCAAAGATAAACCAGGGTTCAGGCAGGCGGCCGGTGCCCACGGTTTTGCAGGCCAGCACACCCGCATCCGGATCAAGGATATGCCAGCCGTCTTTTTCCAGTCTGTCCAGATTTCGCTGAACCCGGATATTCTGGTACATATCCGTATTCATGGACGGACAGATCATCACCGGACAAGTCACGGCCAGAAGGGTCGTGGTCAGGGCATCATCGGCAATCCCGGCAGCCAGTTTTCCCACCACATTCGCTGTTGCAGGGGCAATGACCACTGCATCAGCCTGCCTGGCAAGGTCAATATGTTTAACCTGGGATTCGGTGTCAAAATACAGGTCAGAGAGCACGGGGTTTTCCGACAGCACTTCAAAAGTTGTCTTCCCTACAAAATTCCCGGCGTTCCGGCTCATGGCAACCGTGACACGGGCCCCGGCTTTTTTAAACAGTCTTAAAAGTTCAACCGATTTGTAAGCGGCAATGCCGCCGGTCACACACAGGAGAATGTTTTTATTTTCAAAATCCATTATTCCATTAAAGGCGCTGTGGAAAGGCCGGAATCCGATGAGATCGTTGGCGCAACACCCACTTCCACATAGGTATAAATCTGCTCATCCCTGATGGTAATCACACAGGTCCGGTTTGCTTTTTGAAAAACCATAATGGTGGTGCCGGGCGATTTAATCTGGCTGACCACACTCCAATTGTCTTTTTGCATATTGTTGTTGAAAAAATTAAATAAAGAGCGCCGTTCCACCCTTCCTTTCAGAGTAATAATCCCGGAAGTATAGCCGGGTGTTGTGACCACGACTGTCCGGTCTCTTACCACTTTTAATTCCATGGGAATCAGCACATCTTC
>JBNKNP010000487.1:0-4194 GCA_050293905.1 Desulfobacteraceae bacterium
CTTTCAGTTTTTTAAACCGGGCAGCATCAGATGAAGACAGCATAATCAAGGCGGTCTGATTAATTTTTAAATACCCGATATCTCCTGGAGGCAAAAGGGCTTCAATTACAAGGGAGACTCCTTCCGGAACTATTTCAGCAACGGTATTCCCGGCTTTGACAACCTCTCCTGGAGCATAGACATACAGGGTTTTTATAATACCGTCGACAGGTGCCAGCATAATTGTCCGTTTCAACTGGTCGCTGTATTTTAACATGCGCCGTGAAAGCTCACTGTACTCCTGACGTTTTTTTTCCAGTTGTTTTCTGGCAGTACCTTTATAGGAATGGGTCAACCCTGTTAACACGGACTTGGCTTCTTTAATCCCGGCTTTTGTTCTTTCAAGCGCAACCGTATCCTCATCAATCATCCCTTTTAAACCGGTATGCTCCCGGAGCAGATTCAAGTGGGTATATCGGTCTGTCAAATCCTCTTTAAGAAGGTCTTCACTGATTTTCACCTGTTGTTCAATCAGGCTGAAATTTTTTATGGCATTATCCAGCCGCACCTTGATCTGTTTATAATCTTTTTCTTTCTGAACAAGAAGATTTTTATGAATCTTTACATCATTCAGATAATTAAGTTTCTCCGATTGGAAAAGCTGTTCAGCCTGACGAATAAGGTCAGGATGCGCTTTGCGGATATCAGCGGGGAATTCTGGTTTCTCCAGATTCTCGGCAATCGCTTTCAAACGAGCAACATCTACCCGCAATCCCACAAGCCGAATAGAAAGTTCATCCACATCAGCACCACTTTCTGTTTTGGCCAGCACAATCATTTTTTGTCCTTTTTTAACCGAATCACCCTCTTTAACCAGAATATCCTTTACAATTCCGCCTTCAAGATGCTGAACTTTTTTAATCTGGCCAATAGGAACGACCTCTCCCGATACACTGCTAAACACTTCCAATTGTCCAAACGAAGCCCAAGCTATAATTTGACAGCAACCAACAACAAGAAAAAAAACAAAAAAATGAACAATCCATTTTGGATTATCATAGGGGAATTTAAGTATATCCATGTCATTCACCCCATGAGGCATATTTTTTATTAAACTTTCCATTTTAATTTTCCATATTTACCCTTTTTCATTTTTATGGGTTTCCCCTGACAGACGTTTTAGACCTCCAGTGATCTTCGGTACGGGTTTAACCGACATATCCATAATCCGGTGAGCACCTTTTAAAAGGTTGTGATCATGTGAAAAAACGATAATTGTTTTACCATTTTTTGCAAATAAATTCAGCATATTATAAACAGCCTGCCGACCTGCTGTGTCAAGACCTTCGGTGGGCTCATCAAAAATTACAAGTTTTCCATCATTAACAAGACTTCGGGCGATTGCCAGACGTTTTCGTATACCAAACGGTATGGTTTGTCCATTTTGCTCAATATTTGTTTCCAAACCTTTTGGGCTTGTATCAATATAGTTTTTCAAATCAGCATCTCGTAAGATTTGATTGATGATTTCCGGTTTTAATTCTTTATTATTATTCAACAAAATATTATCGCTGATTGAACCTGAAAAAAACATGGCCTCCTGGGGCAGATAAGCAATCTGCCGTCGCCACCATTCCAGTGAGATCTGCGATAGAGCAACCCCATCAGCAAGGACCTGTCCACGATTAGGTTCTAAAAGTCCTGACAAAATGCGGGCCAGGGTTGTTTTTCCGCTGCCGTTAGATCCGATGACCGCCAGGGTCTCACCAGGCCGCAAACGCACGGAAAGAGATTCAAACACCGGAGCTGGCGAACCAGGATAAAGGAATGCAACATCCCTGAGTTCGATTTGGCCATTAAACCGTTTGAGAGTAGCCAGCTCATTCGGCTCCCGGGGCAGGCGGCTTAATTCTCTTATCCGTTTTAAAGCCTGTTTTGATTCCGTAAGCTGGGGAGCAAGACTGATAAACCGAACAGCCGGCATTAAGGCTCGAGCAGCGAGAATGTTAGCACCGACCAAGGCGCCAATTGTAAGCGCGCCCGAAACGACCTGCATGGCCCCAACACCAATAATGGCAATTGTCAACAATGAACAAATCATTGAAGTAATTATCTGAGTTGTTGCAGCCCGGTTTGCCACCTTGTGCTTTAAAACATGTGATAAAAAGAGTTCATTCTGCCACAATCTTGAAAAATACTGATGGCCGTTAAAGACTCTGACAAGATCGAAAAGCTGGGTAGCCACAATGATCAGTCCATTCTGGTTGACAACCGAATTCATGAGAAACCGGGCTGGATGTTGTATACAAAGTTGACCGAAAAGGCCGGCAATAAAACTCAGGGATAAGCCGACAAAGGAAATCAAAGCCAATGGCGGGCTGAGCAGATATAAGACCATAATAATTAAAAAAGAAAAAGGTAAATCCAAAAAAGTTATAATATTCGTAGCTGAATAGGCATCCTGAACCTTATTGACACCACGCACCATTTCTTGTTTGACACTGGTTGGCATGGATGAAAGGACCGCATTTTTAACACCAAGCATGGCCTCAAAAGCAGCCTCGGAAAGTCGTCTGTTCGGCCCTGAACTGATGGATGCTGCGATATGCTGACGCAACCACCGGAAAACGATCTCCAGTGTTAAAGCGATCAAGGCGCCAAAAGAAAGGGTTATAAGAGTCCCCTGAACACCATGGGCAAGATATCGGCGAAACAATTGAATGACATACAGCGTCGGTACCAGGGCCAGCAAATTAATAAAAAAAGAGATGACAATAAGTTCAACAAATAATACCGGCCGAAAAAGAAGTCTTCTAAAAAGTTCTGCCATACAAAAGCCTCAAAGACTTAATATTTAATCATGAATATGCTTTTTTGCTGTCCTCTGATTTTTATTTCAGATTTAGATTTAGCATCATTCTTCCATATCAGATGGAGCTGTACTCTCTTTGTTTTGTACCTTTTCCGGCTTATAGTTTATAACCATTTCAGGATCTAGCTTTCCCATGATAAAAAACATATTATAAACTGTCAGGGCTACATCGGTATCAGAGGATATTGCATTGCTGATACTGTTGATATAATTTGTTTCTCCATCCAGAACATCGATAAGGGAGCGTCTTCCAAGCTTTCTTTCCGTTTTTGCTTTTTCAAGAAATTTTTCTGCTGTTTTTGCCTGGTTATGCAGATACCGGGCTCTTTTGCTTGAGCTTATATAATTTTCCCAACTGTTCCGTGCACTCTCTTCTATGATTTCAGATGTATTCTTCAAAGACAACCGGGCCGATTGAATCCCGAGAATCTTATTTCTCTTTGAATAATAATCCTTTCCACCATTAAAGATATTATATGTAAAATCCAATTTGATAAGATGTTCATCCTTGCCGTACTCTGTCCCACCATCATCCTCTTTAAACTGACTCTGGCCAATTATGTTAATTTCAGGCAAAAACTCAGACGTAGAAGACGAATTCGCAAGTTTAGCCAGTTCCCATGATAATTTTGATTGTTTTAAACTGATATTATTCTCAGTAACATCCTGAAGAAACTCCTCAAGAGATACAGGTAATTTTGCATAGGGAACAGAAGGCAGCATCAGGCTGTTGGGATCTTCGAATTTCTCTTTAAAAACTCTTTTATAATTATTTGCCGCATTTTGATATGCTCTTTCAGCTCTCACCCGATTTGCCCTGGCACCATACAATTGTTGATTAATCTGCAGAACATTGGTTGCAACGCCGGATCCTTTTTCTACTCTTGCCTTTTCTTTGCCTGCTTGTGTTAAAATATTATTTTCAGAAATTCGGGCATATCTAAGCTGTTGATGCGCCCTGACAAGGTTAAAATAGGCTGTAACCGCCTCAAACGTAATTGTCTGTTTTACTGATTCCATTGACAGGCGGCTTATTTCCCGTTGTTTTGCTGCGGATTTGATTCCAACAATTTTACTGAAGTTAAATAAAAGCTGGGTTAGTTTTGCCTGAAATTTTCTTGCTTCAAAATAGGTATTGGCAGCCCTTTCATTTCGGATCTCCTCATAACCGTAGTGGCCTGATAAATCTACAGCAGGCAACCACTCACCATAGCTGGATCGAAGGCTGTTCCTGCTGATTTCATACCCCAGTTGAGCCTGGATGATCCTGGATTCCGATTTAATTATCCCTGATAACAATTCATCAAAGGTTTTAGCATGTACCATGCCGACTGAAGAAAAAG
>JBNKNP010000488.1:0-10645 GCA_050293905.1 Desulfobacteraceae bacterium
TGACCCTAAATATAAGGCTCATATGTTTGTGTTATATCCTTTTGTTATTAAAATTCCCGTGGGGAATTTGTACCGAATGTTTAATGGAACCCTACTGAGCAAGCCTTATGGTATCACCTGCCTCCGGTATGGCTGTCAGTAAAGGGGTTTTCTTCATTTTCCAGTTCTTGGGAGTACTGAAAATTAAAGTGCGAGCTTTTGTCCTTTAAAAAATATGAACTGGTAAGTCATCACATAGTTAATTTTCCACACCCTCGAAGACGGGATTTTAATCCTGGCACAGCCCTATTTTTTAAAATATAGATAATTTGACGATGGTCTTAAAATGCATTACCATGAGTGTAAAAAGCCTGACCCAGAGGGCCAGGCTTTGGGTTAAGCCAGAGGGCATGGGTTACTGGCTCCGTGCAAAATCATTATGCAGAGCCAATATGAATGTTATCCCAAGCTTTGATGTCCCCTGGTTCTGAAACAATTGGGCGATAACATTCAAAAGCGTTTGATTTCAAAAGGCCTTCGGCCTTTTGATAATGGCAAAGCCACTTTTTGACGGAACATCTTGTCAATGTTTGAAAGGCAGAGCCATTTATCTCTGACCTGGTCCCGAGGACCAGGGTTTTCATGCCTGACTAAATGTAGACTTACTAAAGGATATATCAATGGAACAGCCGTTATTAAAGGACCAGGAATTAAGTATTCCCCAGGTCATAAAATCGCTTGAGAAAGGTTTTCCGGTTTCTATGTTCACAAAAATAAGACAAAAATTGAATATACTGGATAAAGACCTTGCAAAGGTGATCCGGGTACCGAAAAGCACGCTCGCTGCCAGGAAGAGAAAGGGTAAACTCAGTTTTGAAGAATCGGAACGGCTTTACCGTGTGCAGCGGCTCCTTGAAAAGGCGATTGATGTCTTTGGAGATGTGGAACCCGCCAGAAAATGGCTTAAAGAAAAAGCCTATGGGTTAGGAGATGTGCCTCCATTGGAACTTGCCAGTACCGAAGTCGGTGCCAGAGAAGTGGAAAACCTTTTAGGCCGCATTGAACACGGGATTTTCTCTTAATGGAAATCACTTCATACCGTCTGGTCAAAGAAAAGCATGCCCACAGAGCTTTTGACGGTGAAGGAGCCCGGCTTTACGGCGGCCGCTGGAATAGCCAGGGGATTTCTGTTGTGAACACTTCGGATTCTCTGGCGTTATGTTGTCTTGAGATTTTTGTAAACCTGCCGTTATATGACCTGCTCAAAGACTTTGTATATATCAAGCTTACTTTTGATGAAAAACTCGTCCAGGATGCTGATCTGCATGAAAGCTGGAATGAAAGGCCTGTTTCCAAAGTATCTCAGGGAATAGGAGATAAGTGGATTGGGGAGCAGGGACCTACTGTTTTAAGGATACCAAGCCTTATTGTTCCAGAAGGCAATAACTATTTGATCAATTTTAACCATCAAAATTTTAAACGAATAAAAATCGGGGACCCGATATCGTTAGATTTTGATCCGCGATTGAAAAAATAAATTCAGGATATTAAGCTGCAAAAGCTAATAATGGATTTTTGATTCAAACATCCTTTGATTTTTAGATATAAAAATATGGATTTTCAGGGAGTCTGCTGGAAATTTTGACCAGATAATCAAACCCGAACTGGCGATAATCATTAATACCGGGGAATTGCAACGGTAAATTTTTACCTGTTGAATAATGGAGCTGTGCCGGAACTCTTGCTGAAAATAAGGGAGTGATTTTGGATATTCAGTTACAAGGCATCCACAAGGCATATGAAGACAGCGGGAAGGCCCGCGTCATTTTTAAAGATATGAATGCCTGTTTTCCTTCGGGAAAACATTGCGTGATACTGGGGAAAAGCGGTGTGGGAAAAAGTTCGCTTCTCAACCTGATTTCCGGGATCGATACGCCGGATAACGGCCGGATACGGATGGGTGATCATCTTGTTTCCGATATGGATGACACCGGAAGGACCCTTTTCAGGCGAAAACAAATCGGGTTCATCTACCAGTTTTTCAACCTGGTGCCGGTGCTGACCGTGTTTGAAAATGTCACCCTGATCTGCAGGCTGGACGGTATGCCGGAGAGTGTGTTTAAGCAGCGGGCCTGTGATCTGCTTGAGTGTGTCGGGCTGTATGACCGGCGCAATGATTTTCCGGACAGGCTTTCAGGCGGAGAACAACAGCGGGTTGCCATTGTCAGAGCCCTGGTCAGCGATCCGCCTGTGCTTCTGGCAGATGAACCCACGGGCAACCTGGACGAAGAAAGCGGGCTGCAGGTTCTTGAATTGATTTCCGGCATGGCCCGGGACCGCCAAAAGACATTGATCATGGTGACCCACAGCCGGGATGCTGTTGCATATGCAGATATGATTTTCAGGATTGAAGGGCATCAATTGCAAATGATCGAAAAAACGGAACCAACTGCCTGATGAGTCTTCATTTGATGAACATCCCTTTGATGCGCATCTGTTTCAGGCAGAGCCGCAGCCACCTGTTAAGAACCCTTCTGCTGGTTTTCGGCATTGCCATGGGTGTTGCCGGTGTGGTGGCCATTGATATTGCCAAAACCAGCGTGAGCAAGTCCTTTGATCTGTCTGTTGCCGCCCTGACCTCCCGGTCGACCCATCAGATCATTGGCGGTAATTTTAAAATCCCTCAGAAGATATTCACGGATCTGCGGACCCGGCTGGGGATTTATGCATCCGCTCCTGTCATCACAGCCCATGTAAGGGTGAAAGAACTTGGGTCCAAAACCGTGACCCTTAC
The DNA here is from genome assembly GCA_050293905.1 of Desulfobacteraceae bacterium. Classification (GTDB taxonomy): domain Bacteria; phylum Desulfobacterota; class Desulfobacteria; order Desulfobacterales; family Desulfobacteraceae; genus Desulfobacula. The sequence continues at coordinate 2,774 of JBNKNP010000488.1, forward strand.
CGGAATTGATCCGTTTTCCGAAACCCGGTTCAGGGATTTGACCATCCGGACGCAGTCCCGGACCAATGGAACAAAAGGGTTGTCCGGTCTGCTCACCCAAAAATCCGGGGTCTTGATTTCCAGGGAAGACAGTCTTGAATACGGTGTCAAAATGAATTCCATCATCACGCTGCTGCTGGGAACAAGAGAAATTCCATTGCAGGTGACGGGTTTTCTCGATTCATCAGACAGCACAACCAGCCAGGTTTTTCAGGGCCTGGTTGTCACGGATATTTCATGCGCCCAGGAAATTCTGGACATGAAAGACAAGATCAGCCGGATTGATCTGATTCTGGATGATCCGTCCCAGGTGGATGAGATTAAAGCCATGCTGCCCAAAAATGTTTTTCTTGTTCAGACCGGCCGGCAAAACCAGGCTCTGCGCCGGATGTCCCTGTCCTTTGAAACCAGTCTGACAGCATTTTCCATGCTGGCCCTGTTCATGGGTATTTTTTTAATTTACAATACCGTATCGTTTTCAGTGGCCCAGCGGCGGGAGCTTAATGGAACGCTAAGGGCCCTGGGAGCCACAAAAGGCGACATATTTTTAACCGTCATGACCGAGGTGATGATCTATGCTGCGGCAGGATCCGTCCTGGGAGTTCTGCTGGGTATTGTTCTGGGAAACGGCGCGGTAAAAGTGGTATGCGGCACGGTGTCGGATCTCTATTTTGTCCTGACCGTAAGCCGGACCCACATTTTATGGGGCACGGTGCTAAAGGGGGTTGCGGCAGGTATTTTTTCCTCGTTTGCAGCAGCAGTATTCCCGGCCTGGACAGCATCACTGACACCGCCTGTCACCCTGATGCGGCGGTCCATGGCGGAAAGGGCCGTCCAAAAGCACCTGTGGACTCTGACATTTGCCGGCCTTTTTATCACCGGGGTTACAGCAGTCTGTCTTGGCCGGCTAGATCTGAAGCCGGAAACGACCTTTCTGGCAATATTTTTGATATTCTTCGGATGTTCCCTGCTCACACCGCCTTTTATCCTTTCCTCAATCCGGCTTTTAAGAAAACTTGCCGGTTTTTTCCCCGGGGTGCTGATGCAGATGGCCATGGGCAATATGATCCGGTCACTCAGCCGCACCAGTGTCCTGATCGCTTCGCTCATGGTGGTGACATCCGTGTATATCGGGATTGACATGATGACCCACAGTTTCAGGCTGGCGATTATTGAATGGACAGATCACGTCATTGGCGGGGATATCCATGTGGAATCAGGCGATGAACTCAACCGCTCCCTGGATGCCGGCATGGTCAAACAAATCGAACAAATGGAGGCGGTGCAGGCGGTTTCTTCTTACAGCATCCACAGAATTTTTTTACCGGCATCGGGCGAGGCCCATGTTGTTTCATATGTTAAAGATCTGTCTGAAAAGCACTGGTCCTGGACTGCTGAATCAGAAAAAACACCGGAACAACTGATAGATGAGGGGTGGATAGCGGTGTCTGAAATCTTTGCAAAGCAGAATCATATCCGGCCCGGGCCGTCAGCCCATGCGGTCATTGAGACCGTCAAAGGACCGGTATCATTTCCGGTGGCCGGTATTTTCAGGGGCTTTTTCATGGCCGGCGGCCGGGTAATTGTCAGCCGCGACACCATGAAAACCTGTTTTGGCCAAAATGATATTACTGCCATGCAGATTTTTTTAAAACCGGACAGGAAAATTGAACTTGTGATGGAGAAAATTTCTTCCCTTGCGCCCGGGAATGCCATGCTGAGGATCCGGTCCGGCCGGGCAATCAAAGAACGCATCATGGCCGTGTTCAATAAAACCTTTGTCATCACATCCGCCCTGCAGGTCCTCACGGCCATTGTGGCACTGACCGGCATTTTAAATTCAGTGATGGCGCTTCTGCTGGAACGGACACGGGAACTGGGTATCTTACGGGCATGCGGAGCGCTCAGGCATCAACTGCTACAGCTTCTGCTCATCGAATGCGGTCTTGCAGGGCTATTGTCCGGAATCATGGCTGTCCCGGTGGGTATTTACCTTGCCTGGATACTGATTGCCATTGTCAATCAGCGGTCATTCGGGTGGACATATGACATGGTCCTGTCCCCCATGGGACTTTTCAACGCGGTTCTTTTTGCTTTTGCTGCAGCACTGGCAGCCGGTATTTTCCCTGCCCTGCGGGCCGGCAGGACAGATATCTGTGCTGCACTGCGGATGGAGTAACTTATGGCACTGCAGAAGATTAAATATATCGGGTTTGCATTTATACTGGCTATGTATCTATGGGCAATCATTGGGTGCGGGTCTGTACCGGAAAAAGAAAAAAACACAACAAAAGCTGAACAGATCAATATTGCAGAGGCATTATCAAAACTTGAATCTGATGATTGTTTTGAAACTGCTCAAAAAACCAGGCAGATTGAGCTACCAAAAGACGCAGGCCCCCACAACGGATTCCGCACAGAATGGTGGTATTACACCGGCAATTTATTCACTGCCCAGGGCAGAGAGTTTGGATATCAACTGACCTTTTTCCGCCAGGCCCTGTCCTGCGAACCTGTTCAGGGCCGGTCCAAATGGCGGACCCGCCAGCTCTATTTTGCCCATTTTGCCGTCACAGACACCCGGGCAAAGCATTTTTATTCAGATCAGCGGATGAATCGTGAAAGCCTTGGAATTGCCGGGGCAAAAAGTTTTCCTTACCAGGTCTGGATTGATAACTGGCAGGTACGGCAGAAAGGGGATCAGCAGATCCTGACGGCTGAAAGCAAAGCCTTTGCCGTTCATTTGGATCTGCGTCCTGAAAAACCGGTTCTTCTCCAGGGTGAAAACGGATTCAGCCGCAAAGGGAAAGAACCAGCCAATGCCTCCCATTATTATTCATTCCCCAGGCTGGGCACCACAGGAACAATAACAATAAATGACAGCCAGTACAGGGTAAAAGGGGTTTCCTGGTTTGATCATGAATGGAACACCAGCGCGCTGGGTTCGGATGCGGCCGGATGGGACTGGTTCAGCGTCCACCTGGAAGACGGCCGGGACCTGATGGTCTGCCAGGTGAGAAACCGGAACGGATCAGCCAACGGATATGGCTTCGGATCAATCTCATTTTCAGACGGAAGGGTTCAAACCTTCAAAGAGAATCAATTTGATATCATAATAACCGGTCACTGGAAAAGTCCGGACACCGGAAAAACATACCCGGCAAAATGGCAGATTGCGATTCCGGCCCTGAATTTAAATTTAACAGCAATTCCCGCGATCCCGGACCAGGAGCATACCGGTCTGTTCTCTTACTGGGAAGGCGCTGCCCGTTTCACCGGCAGACATGCAAAGGGAATGGGATATGTGGAAATGACCGGGTATTAGTCCCCTCTCCCTGCATTTTCCTGCCGGCAGTTCAACATTCACTGGCAAGAGCGATCTTCTTTAACACTTCCCGCTTGTCACCAGCCGGGCAAAATGTTCAAAAGAGCGGTCAAAGGTTTTTTCCGCACTGTCCGGAAACGCACAGGCCGGAAGCTGGCGCATTTTTAAATGATACGATATGCAGTCACAGCATCTGCCTTTTCTGGCACACGGGCTGTAGGTGCAGTTGCAGTTGTCCAGGTTTTTTTCTTTATTACATTCCATGAAGCGTGTCCTTTTATCCTTGCAATAATTCTCCTGCTTTTTGCCTGAATATTACTTGGCAGGATAATATTTTTCAAGGGCTTCAATGGTTTTTTGCAGCGCGATCCCTGCACTGACATCAGCGTTCTGCTTTGCTTTCATGGCCGCGACAATCACTGCGTGATGGGCTTTGAGCCGTTCAACATAGTCTTTCTGGCTGTCTTTTACCCGCTGGGTTAAAAAATAATCGCAGATGGTTGAAATAACCTTCTGGGCATGTTTTTCCTTGTTCATGACCCAGCGCACGCTCTGATTGACGGATTGCGGGTCCTGCTTTCCGGCCAGCTCTGCAATCAGCTTGGCTGATTTAATGACAGTGGCGCTGTCTTCAAGCATCTGATCCACCCTGGCATGGTCATCATAAATACCACAGGGAATCTGGCAATGGGCAAGGGCTGACGAACTTACCCCCAACATCACAAAAATACCGGTCAATAATGAAAAACAGCTTGTTTTTAATACAGAACTTTTCATTTTGTACTCCCTTTTCTTTTTGTGTTGAAAAATAAATTCATGAGATACTTAAAATCACTTATATTCAAAGTAGGCATGATCCGGATAAACGCAAACCCAATATTTTACCGGATGAGCCTGGTCCTGATTATCACTTGACCCGGCTGTCCAGGATTTTAAAAATTTTATTGCGCTGCTTTTTGGCCCGGTCCACAATGGCTTTTGCTTTTTTTAAAGTGGTTTGCCGGAATGCATTGTCCTCAATATCTATCATATTGATTTCAACATTTTTATATGCACCCCAGATACCGGTTTCAAGCGCTTTTGCCCCGACTTCAATATCGGATTTGGAAGCAATATTGCCATGGGTGGCCACCCCGATCAGCGCTTCCCATGCCGCATCAGCAAGCTGCATGGTATTCAGCGGCACCTCAATGGCTTTTTTCAGTCCGGCCTGCATCTGCTGGTGCCTGTATTTTTTCTCGGCTTTGGTCTGCCCGGGAAGGCCGGCGGCTGTTACATAATCCTTGAACGCCTGTGTGTCGGCATCGATCAGCGCGATCAGGTCATGGGCGGCATAATGAAGGGGCGGTACAAGCTTGCGCATTTCATGGTCCACATCTTCAAATTTTCTGACCCCCAGGGTCAGCTTGGCCACCATGGAGCCCAATCCTGCTCCCATGGCTGCAATGGCAGCCGAGGCCGATCCGCCGCCCGGAGCTGTGCTGCGGGCGGCGATATTTTCGACAAACTGCCGGACAGACATGCCGGCCAGGGGTTCGACTTTTGGCTTTGCCACCCGGTATTCAATGATTTTTTCTTTGGGATCAAACCGGGCAATTGAATTCAGGCCCAGCCGTTCCACCACCAGCCGGATTTTCTGGTCCTCTTCCAGAACAAAGAGATCCTCTTTTTTGATATAGTAGTCTGCAGCCATGAGCAGGGATTCCAAAGGAACAAGGCCCACAATTTCAGAGCCTGTGACCGCAACTTTAAGCTTTTTTGCCTCCTCTTTTACCGCTTCAAACATCAGGTGGACCGGTGTGACATGAAAATCATTTAAATTGACGGTGACCTGGGCAAGATTATATTCATCCACATACCAGCCCATGCCCTTGACTTCTTTAAATTTCCCGGGTTCTTCCGGTCCCCGGCCGGCCTGCCTTAAATTCAGGGCAATGCGGTGGGCCTGATTGGGGGTGGACAGCAGGTTCACATTATACGCAATCAGAAACGACCGGGCACCGGTGATGGTGGCGCCCCATTCAGGGATAAACCGGGCCGGGCCGAAATCCGGTTTCCATTTCCTGGTTGTGATTCGTTTTTCAAGGCCTTCGTATTCACCTTCCCGTATCTGGGGAAGGTGTTTCCGGTATTCTTCCGGCTGGGAGGCTTCATACAGGTAAATGGGGATATCCAGTTCCTGTGCAGCCCTTTGCCCGAATTCTTTTGAAATATCAATGCACTCTTCCATTGTCACATTGGCCACCGGAATAAAGGGACAGACATCCAGTGCGCCCAGGCGGTGATGCCCGCCTTTGTGGGTGCGCATATCAATGGTCTGTTGGGCAGTTCTTGCTGCATTGAGCGCGCCTTCAATCACGGCCAAGGGAGATCCCACAAAGGTAACCACGGTCCGGTTGGTGGATACGCCCGGATCAACATCCAGAAGATCGCACCCGGGGGTCTGTTCAATGGCCCGGGCAATGGCATCAATCGTCTCTTTGTTCCGGCCTTCGCTGAAATTGGGCACACATTCGACAATTTTTTCCATGATCGTTTACCCCCCTTATCTGATGATTATTACCGCATAAGTTCTTTTGCCTATATTTTATCCTTAAGAGACGGGAAGCGGGAGCGGTCGGTGTGAGGATAGAACTTTGCACCGGAGAACAGGTTCATGAATGCCTGGTTCACATTCAGTTCGATATAGGTAATGGATTTCCGGATGTCCAGAATCCGGTCAAAGGCATCCGGCTGCCGGAGCAATAGCACAGCACCTCCCAGGGAAGCATTTCCCACAACTTTAAACTTGTCAACCGGGATATCCGGCAGCATACCGATGGATATGGCGGAAACCGGGTCAATAAACGAACCGAATGTTCCTGCCACGTAAAAGGCGTCCAGATCGTCAAACTCAAGACCTGCGGTCTGGCTGACGATCACTTCAAGAATGGTGTACATGGCGGCCTTGGAACTGGTCAGGGAATTGAGATCCACCTGGCTGAGACAAATCGGTTCACCGGTCCCGGACTCCTTTTCATCCACCAGGATAAAGTGCCGGATGCCGTCTTTTTCAAACAGGGCATCCTTGCAGACCTCGGCTGAAAATTTCCCCCGGATATCAATCCGTTTTGACAGGAACAGGCAGGCTGCCAGATCAATCATCCCGGAACCGCAGATACCCACAGGCGGCTGCTCGTCAATGGTATGAACCTTTAATCCCTTTGAATCGGGATCAATCCTTACCCGGTCAATTACGCCGGGGCCTGCGGTCATGCCCATCCGGCTCACACCGCCTTCAAGGGCCGGTCCGGCTGCTCCGGCACAGGCAATGAGCCAGTCGCAGCTTCCCACGACAATTTCGGCATTGGTTCCCACATCCACCATGATGCAGGGCGTCTGTGCCCGGTCCAGATCTGAAAACAGGATCCCGGCAATGAGATCCCCGCCGAAATAGGCCCCGATATTGGGAAACAAAAAAACATGGCCGAATTCATGAATGTCCAGGTGCAGGTCACTGGCCGGCAGGGTGTCCAGAATATTCACACAGGGAATATATGGCTCTTTGATGATATGATAGGCTTCAATGCCTGCAAACAGATGGGTCATGGCCGTGTTGCCCGCACCCGTGACCAGGTAGACGTCTTTTGGGTCCGCGCCGCAGCTGCTGCACAGCCGGGCCAGGTTCTCATTCACTGCTTCAATAACAAGCCGGTGAAGCTGTTCAAGGCCGTCCGGGTTTGCGGAATAGTGAATACGGGCCAGCACATCCGGCCCGATCTCGGCCTGGGGATTGTCAAATCCGGTTTCACCCAGGGTCTTTCCGGTTGCAAGATCCACCAGGGCCAGAACAATCCGTGTCGTACCGATATCAATGGCCGACCCCAGTACCGGTGTATCACCGCTCGGGTTCAGCAGATCCACTACAAACCAGGAATGGCAATCTCTGAAAAGGACCACCCGGGCTTCATACCCCCATGCCCGCAGCCGGGACGGCATGGTTTTGACCACTGCCAGCGGCATCCGTATCCGGTCCGTCCCAAGTTCCTTTTGAAGCGCTGTTTCAAGGCGCTGGGCATCTGCCGTATTGTTGGTCAGATCCGGTGGGTCCATTCGGATATGACGGAGAAAACCTGCTTCAGAACTCATTTTCTAAGCTTCTCCAGCCGTTTTTTTACTTTTGGAAAATAATTGAGTTCCGTATGGGGCAGAAACAGGGCACTCATGTAATGATCCATATAGGACGGGGTGGATGCCAGCTCAAAGTTGGTCATCATGTTGATTACCGTGGCCACCTTCCTTCGGAATGCATTGGTCAGTGCATTGATCTTGCATCCCAGAAGCGATCCGTTGCCAAGATAAACGACCTTGTCCGGCTCAATTTCAGGCAGAAGGCCGATGGTGATGGCGCTTTCCAGGTCCACGTAGGAGCCGAACCCTCCGGCCAGGATGATCCGTTCCACATCCTGGATGGACAGCCCGATTTCTTCCAGCAGGGTCAGGGCGGCCGAGTACATAGCGCCCTTGGC
>JBNKNP010000489.1:0-2745 GCA_050293905.1 Desulfobacteraceae bacterium
GGCTGCTGATCAATGCTTCGCCTGAACCGGTCACCAACTGGACCGCTTCCATTCTCGAAGATGTGGCCGTTATTACCGGTGTCTGGGCAGCACTTGCTCACCCGCTTGTTTTCCTGGCCGGATTGATTGTATTTATCCTGCTGCTGATATGGCTGTTACCCAAATTATGGGCGGCCATTAAAAAGTTTTTTGCATTCTTAGGCCGGCTGTTCAAGACGGAAAAACAGACCTGACACGAGGATAACCGTTTGTTAAGCCAGGCTGTTAATTGTTTTAAAAAAATCATAGGATTGATTCGGAGATCATCATGTTACAGGGAACAGACAGATACACAAAGATGTGGCTGATATTGGCCATTGTTTTTATACCGGCTCTGGCCATGGCAGGAAATTCCTGGCTGGACAAAGGTGCCGGTCTTTTAAAATCAATCGGGAGTTCGGATGAATCCACCGGGCTGACAATTGAAGAAATCGGATCAGGGTTGAAAGAAGCTCTGAAAGTCGGTTCTGAAAATGTGGTAAAGCAGCTGGGTGTGGAAGATGGCTTTAATACGGATTCAGCCATCCATATTCCGCTGCCGGCAAGTTTGAATACCGCAAAAAAATATCTGGCAAAGGCCAATATGGCTCATCTGCTTGATGACCTTGAACTTAAACTCAACAGGGCCGCAGAAGCAGCAACACCCAAAGCAAAACAATTGTTTTTTGATTCCATCAGTCAAATGACCCTTGAGGATGCTAAAAAAATTTATAACGGGCCTGATGATGCCGCCACGCAATATTTTAAGGAAAAGATGTCTCCCCAGCTGGCTGAAGCCATGACACCGGTGGTGGATGATACCCTGATGCAGGTCGGAGCAATCCGGTCCTATGACACCATGATCAACGAATACAAAAAGCTGTGGTTTGTACCGGATATAAAGGCAAATCTGTCCGACCATGTGGTGACCAAAGGGATGGATGGTATTTTTTATTACCTGGCAAAAGAAGAGGCGGCGATCCGGCAGAATCCGGTGAAGCGGACAACAGAGCTGTTGAAAAAGGTTTTTGGTCAATAGATTGATATCAAATTAAGAATTCATGATGAGGTGAAAATGGATGTGACTTTCTATGGTGCGGCCGGTGAAGTAACCGGCTCCATGCATCTTCTGGATACGGGTTCAGACCGGATTTTATTAGATTGCGGCATGTTTCAAGGAAGAAGAAAAGAATCCAGGCAAAAAAATACCAGCTTTCCCATTGATCCGAAAACCATTACAAATATGGTGTTATCCCATGCCCATATTGATCATTCCGGCCGGATTCCGCTTCTGACTAAAAACGGGTTTTCCGGCCGGGTGGTGACCACCCGGCCCACATCAGATGCGCTGGAATACATGCTGCTGGACAGCGGCCATATCCAGGAATCCGATGCCCATTACCTGAATTATAAATCCATCCGGTCTTTTTTGTACCAGCTTGAACAGAATAATGTGAAACAGGCAGTCTCGAACAAACAGAAAAACAAAATTAAAAGCATGCTCAAAAAGAATGCTTACGAGCTTGATATTGAAGCCATTCATAAACTGCAAAAAGAGCATGGAATTGAAAGCGTGACACCCTTGTATACCATGGATGATGCAAGAACGGCGCTGAGTTGCATTGATGGATATCCATTTGAATATCCGGTGACCATAGGTGAAAATACAACGGTGAAGTTTTACGTGGCCGGCCATATTTTAGGGTCTGCATTTTCAGTAATCAGCATCAAACAGGATAATAAAACGGTCAAGGTGCTGTATACCGGAGATGTGGGCCGATTTAACAAACCCATCCTCAAAGACCCCACCCTGGTATTTGACGAAGGAGACCGGGATATTGATCTGTGCATAATTGAAAGTACCTATGGAGACCGGGAACATGAGCCTGTCGAAGACCTGGGCGACCGGCTTAAAACCGTTTTAAATACTACCTTTGAACGGGGCGGATCCGTGATCATTCCGTCCTTTGCCTATGGCCGGACCCAGGAATTGATCTATATCCTTCACCAATTGTTTGACAATGGGGAGGTCCCCCGTCGGCCCGTGTATGTGGACAGCCCTCTGGCATCCAATATCACAAAGGTCTTTGGCGAACACCCGGAAGTCTATGACAGGGAGACCCATGAGACGTTTCTGGAAAAAGGGAAAAATCCGTTTTATTTTGATAATATCCGGTTTGTCCAGACGGTTGAAGAATCCATGCGTCTTACCCGGGACGAGTCTTCCCACGTGGTGATATCCGCTTCGGGCATGTGTGAAGCCGGCAGGATACTCCATCATTTAAGGTACAGGATTCATGATCCTAAGAACACCATTCTGCTGGTGGGATACATGGCAGAGAATACCCTGGGCAGACGGATCGAAGACCTGGGCAGCGCCGGTGATACAGGAAAGGACAGCGATCCGCCTGAAATTAAGATTCTTGGGAAAACCTATCCGTTAAAAGCCCGGGTTGAAAAAATCGGCGGGTTCAGTGCCCATGGGGATAAGCACGAACTTGAGAAAATTATCACAGGGTCTAATCTGCGCATTAAAAAAATAGGGATTGTTCATGGTGAGAAAGCACAGAGTGCGGCTTTTTCAGCCCGGCTCCAGAAAAAAGGCTACACCACTGTAATTCCCGGGCCCGGCGAAAAAATATCCTTTTAAAAAACAAATTAAAAGGAGAGTGATGATGGTCACTCAGACAATGGAATCTGTTTTACAGGACTTAGGTGTTCAAAAAG
>JBNKNP010000490.1:0-11510 GCA_050293905.1 Desulfobacteraceae bacterium
CAGCAAAACCAGAAATCTGGATGAGCTCTACGCGGTGATACATGATAATCTTGGGAAAATTCTGAATGTTGATAATTTTTACATAGCCATCTACAACCGGGAAACGGACGTGATGACCTTTCCTTATCATGTAGACGAAAAAGCCCGGATATCGCCTGAAATTAAAAATTTTTCAGCTAAACCCTCATCAACCGGCTGGGTGATTACCCATAAAAAACCGGTTATTTTTTATAATGAGGATATTATCCGGCTGGCTGATCTGAAAAATAAAGAGGATGAAAAAGCGGCCTCCAAAGTCTGGCTGGGTGCTCCATTAATTATTAACAACCGGGTCAACGGTGCGATTGTCATCCAGAATTACGAATCGAAAACAGCGTATAGCAAGGAAGATCTTGAGCTTTTAAATTCAGTTTCCCAACATGTTGCCCTGGCCATTGAAAGAAAAGAAACAGATGAGAAACTTAAAGAGCAAAGAGAAATTCTGGAAAAAATTTTAGAATCCACCCCTGTTGGCATTGCCCTTTTTCAGAACCGTGTTTTCAAATGGGTAAATAATGAAATGGTCAGGATGTTCGGGTTTCAATCAAAACAGGATTTTGAAAACAAAAGCGCCCGTGTCATTTATCAAAATGAACAAGAATATGAGCGGGCCGGTAAAACAATTTATCATGGGTTTGCCACAGCAGGTACGGTTAATTATGAAATTGATCTGGTTAAAAAGGACAAAACCCTGTTCCCGGTCCATATTCGACTGAACAGCGGAGATAAAACCAACCCGATGAACTGGATCATTGCAACGTTTTCCGACATTTCCCAGAGAAAAGCCGCTGAAAGGGAAAAAATTGAAAAAGAAAGACTCCAGGGGGTTCTTGAAATGGCAGGTGCGGTCTGCCATGAGATTAATCAGCCGCTGCAGGCCATTTTGGGGTACTCTGAATTATTAATGATTAATACAGAATCCCAAACTCCTGATGAGCACAATATTAAATTGATAAAAGAGCAGGCAAACCGGCTGGGAAAAATAACAAAAAAATTATCCAATATTACCCATTACCGTACTGTAAATTATCCAGGGGATACAAAAATTGTGGATATTTGGAATGCCGGTCCTGATCCGGAAGAGTAAAGGTTAGGATTTCGTTTCAGGCGGGACTTGTGGTTCTTTTTTTCGGGCAAGACGGTCAAGATGGTTTTCTACAAAAGCTCTTAAATTTCTGTCCGGATCCAGCCGATCTGAATAATAATTGAGAACCCACCACAGATTATTCAGTTTTTTGCTGTCATCCTGCCACCAGGAAACAGCGTCTTTAATTGCTTCTGATGAATGAAATTCAGTATTTATTTTCACATAGAAGTCATAACATTTTGTCCGGGTGACCGGCCTTAGATTCAGTGTCTTGACAGTGCTTCGGTTAATCATTTCAGCCTCCTGAAATTATATTGCCAAGCAAACACGAGTATTTTGCCCTAAATAGCTACATTACCACATCGTGTATGTAAAGTATAATCTAAAAATTCAAGTTGCCAATACAGGCTGGGATACGATACGGTAGACAAAAACAAGGCAGGAATACAACGAAAGGACAGATCCGGATTTTGAATGAGAATATCACCTTTGTCATTGGCGGATGCCGCAGTGGAAAAAGTTCCTGGGCTCTGAAACAGGCGGATCGGATTGTGCCTGATCCTGATGAAAACAAACGAAAAATATTCATAGCAACATCAGTCCCGGCAGATTCTGAAATGGAAAACAGGGTCATCAAACACCAAAAGGAACGAGGCAAAAGCTGGCAGACCATTGAAGCACCGGTAAGTATTGATACGGTTATCCAGGAAAAAAGTCCGGTTGCAACCGTCATTCTCGTGGATTGTCTGACGCTGTGGGTGTCTAACCTTTTGTTTGAATACAATGATCCGGTCCGGATTGAACAGGCTGTCAGCCGCCTTGAAAACGTGCTTGCAAAAAGCAATTGCCCGGTTTTTCTGGTTTCCAATGAAGTGGGGTACGGCATTGTTCCTGAAAACAGTCTGGCCCGGCAGTTCAGGGACATGGCAGGATTTGTCAACCAGAGAATCGCCGCTGTTGCTCACCGGGTGGTGACCACCATTGCCGGAATTGACGTTCAGATTAAGCCGAAACTGACGGACAGATGAATCATGAAATATAAACATATTTTTGGACCGGTTCTTTCCCGGAGGCTGGGAATTTCTTTGGGGATTGACCTTGTACGGCATAAAATCTGCACTCTGGACTGTGTCTACTGCGAATGCGGAAAAACCACGGATCTGACGATTACTCAAAAAGAGACGGTTCATTTTTCAGATGTGAAAAATGAACTTGATCATTTCCTGCTGAATAATGATGAGCCGGATTATATTACCTTTTCCGGCTCAGGCGAACCCACGCTTAACCCTTGTATCGGCAAGGTTATTTCCTATATAAAAGAAAAAAGCCCCGGAATAAAAATAGCGGTGCTGACCAATGCCACCCTGTTTGATGATCCTGAAGTTAGGGCCGCCCTGCTGAAAGCCGATCGGGTGGTGCCGTCTTTGGATGCCGCATCCATTAAAGCGTTTAACCGGATCAACCGGCCGGACAGCCGGCTGGATCTATCAAAGATGATTTCCGGAATTGAACAATTTTCAAAAGAATATTCAGGGGAGCTTTATTTAGAAATATTTATTCTTCCCGGGATAAATGACGCGCCCTCTGATTTGCTCAAATTAAAAACAGCCATAAACAAAATAAAGCCCCGAAAGGTTCAGATCAATACCCTGGACCGGCCGGGCACTGATCCTGATTTACGGCCGGCAACAAAAGAAGAGCTTGAAAACGTAATCGAACAACTGGATTATTCCCCAATTGAAATAATTGCCAGGGTTGAAGAGCAGCCAGGTTCCAGGGTAAATCGTAAAGATTTGCAAGATGCTGTTTTGGAAACCATTCATCGAAGACCTTGCACCAAACAGGACCTGCTGCAGACCCTTAACATGGATAAGGAACAGCTTGATCAAATGATAACCCGGCTTGAGCAGCAAAAGAAAATCATTGGCACACGCCAGGAACGGGGCGTTTTTTATCAAACCATTAAAAAACATAACATCTGAAATTAAAAAAATGAATCAATTGCTAACCCAGTTTCGATCGGCTGTTTTATTTATTACCATTCTTCCGGCTGGAAAACACACTGCCTATTCACCCGTGGGAATGATTAAATTTTTTCCTGTTGTCGGGCTGATGCTGGGCGGGCTGCTGGCGGCCGTTGATCTGGCGGCATCCCATGTCTGGTCTGATGGGGTGGCCGCTGTCCTGGATGCCTTCTTTCTGGTAGCTGTCACAGGGGCATTCCACCTGGACGGGTTAGGAGATACAGCCGATGGCATTTTCAGTCACCAATCAAAACAAAGAGCCCTTGAGATCATGAAAGACAGCCGGACCGGAATGATGGGGCTTGTGGCTGTTTTCTGTGTCATGGCGCTCAAGACAGCCGGTATCTACAGCTTGAAGACAAGCGTTTCCCCTGGGCAGGCCGCAGCTTTTTTTTTGATTGTTCCGGCCTATTCCCGGGCCGCCATGATTTTTGGCATTAAATACTTAAATTACGGCAGAAAAGAGACCGGTACCGGCCTTGCCCTGTTTGAGCGCCCCCTGGGAATTGCGGACTTTTCCTTTTTTTTAATTCCAGTGGTCATCTCCTGTTTTTTAGGGTATAACAGTCTGGTTTTAAATGGGATGTTTATGCTTACGCTTGCAGGGGTACTGGTGTTTTATAGTAGAAAGCTGGGATGTATTACCGGTGACATGCTGGGAGCCCTGACGGAAATAATGGAAACTGTTCTTTTTCTGTCTGCCGGGGCAAGTCTGATTTAACATCCGGGCGGGTAACCATGGCAACGAAAAGGAAAAACAGATAAATGATTATCGGTCACGGGGGCAATAAACAGGATCTGGCCAGGCGGCTGAACTGTTCTGTTGACGAGATAACCGACATGAGCAGTAATTTAAATCCATTGGGACCGCCGGAATTTATTGAACGCGTTCTGCGTGACAACCTGTTAAAAATTAATTCCCTGCCGGAACCGGATGCGTCATCACTTTGTAAAGGATTTGCACGGTTTCACCAAATGGATGATTGCCGGGTAATTGCCGGAAACGGCACCACCTGGTTTATTTACACCCTTCCTTACAGTCTTGCCTCCAAAAAAGTTCTGATCGCAGGTCCCACATATTCGGATTATAAAGATGCCTGCCGGATGCATGATATTGATTTTTTGCATTGCCATGCCGCCCCTTCCGACGGATTTAATCTGGATATAGACCTATTGTCCAAAATGGCGCAAACGGCTGACACGGTCTTTATCTGCAACCCCAATAATCCCACCGGAACCATGGTTTCAAGGGAAAAACTTGAATATTTATTAAAAAAACATAGCTGTACGATTTTTGTTGTGGATGAATCCTACCTGCCGTTTGTGGATGATTTTGAAAAGCAGACCCTGGTGGCACAGACCCGGTATGATAATTTAATCGTGCTCTCATCCATGTCTAAAATTTTTACGATCCCGGGGCTTCGCACGGGATTTTTATCTGCACCCGAAGCCCTGGTAAAAAAAATTATGGGCCATTACCAGCCCTGGAGTGTGAATGCCCTGGCCCAGGCTGTGATCACTTTCATTTTTGATCATCCTGAAACCATTGAACCGTTTTACAAGAAGACCAGGGCCTACATCAAGACGGAAAAGCAAAAGTTTCTTGACGTGCTTTTCCGTGAGGACAGGCTTGAACTGTTCCCATCCAGCACCTATTTTATTCTGGCCCGGCTCACCGGGCGTTTTCGGTCAAAACAATTCTGCGAAAAGATCGGCAGCGCCGGGATTTTGATCCGGGATTGTTCTAATTTTGAAGGTTTATCTGATGAGTATGTCCGGTTCTCTTTAAAACTGCAGTCTGATAATCGTAACCTGGCAGACCGGATAAAACAGGTGCTGGCCCATGGTTGATCTGAACTGGTATATTCTTCTTGCTGCTGTTGTGCTTGATTTTATTTTTGGCGATCCTGCTTGTCTGCCTCATCCGGTTATTTATATGGGAAAGGCGATTTCATTTTTTGAACCCCGGTTCAGAAAAAGATTAAAAAGTCCGCTGATATCCGGAGCAGGCTTTGCCCTTTTTCTTATTGCATCCACCTGGCTGATCTCTTTTGCCGCTATTAAATTAGCCGATGCGGTCCATCCTGTTGTGGGAGACATGACCCGGGTCAGCCTGCTGTTTTTCTGTTTTTCCGCCAAAAGTCTAAAGACGGCTGCCCTGGCTGTTTATTCAGCATTAAAAGAGAACAATATTGCTTTGGCCAGGCAGAAGGTCGGTATGATCGTGGGCCGTCAGACGAATGATCTTGACCAAGCGGCGATTAACCGGGCTGCAGTGGAAACCGTGGCTGAAAATTTCGTGGATGGATTTTTGTCACCCTTGTTTTTTGCCTGTCTGGGCGGAGTCCCGTTTGCCCTTGCTTATAAGATGATCAACACCCTGGATTCCATGGTGGGATATAAAAATGACACGTATTGGTTGTTTGGCAGGACTGCCGCCCGCATGGATGATGCTGCTAATTTCATACCTGCCCGGCTGTCTGTTCTTATTATTTCTTTGTGCGCGGTTTGGATGTCGGTTCAAAACGGGCTGAAAAGTCTGAAAACCGGTATCTTTCAGGGGCATTTGCACAAAAGCCCCAATGCCGGATACCCGGAAGCAGCCTATGCCGGCGCCCTGGGTGTCCGGCTGGGCGGACCCAGTGTTTACCACGGCCGCCGGATTGAAAAACCGTTTATCGGAAAAAACTTTGACGATCCGGAAAAAGAAACCATCAAACAGGCTTGTGATCTGATGATGCTGTCGTCAGCGGCCTCCGCCCTGATCGCCTGCTGCGTTCTTTTTTGGAGCTGAAAAGTGGCAGCTATGTATAACAGGGCTTTTAAACTTTGCACAACTTCTTTTATTTTTCCGGATCATATTATCCCCAATGTTGAAAAGCTGGCCCCGTATTTTGATGAAATTGAACTGTTGATTTTTGAAAGTCGCCCCAGGGAAGTTCTGCCGTCAAAAAAAGAGATCAATACCCTGTTATCTCTTTCCAGGCAGTATGACCTGACCTATAATATACATCTTCCCGTGGATGTCAGCCTCAGCCAGGGGTCCAATATGGAGCAGGAAAGGGCCAAAGAAACGCTTGTGGAAGTGATGGCGCTTTTTAAGCCGCTTCACCCGACCACCCATACCCTTCACCTGGAAATGCCTGAAAAAATTCTGTCCGGTCTTAAGGATAAGGATTTACAGGATAAAGGACATCATGGCAGGCATGTAAACGGGAATGATCAATTTGCGAAATGGAAAAACAGGGTTCATGAAAATCTGGCTGATTTTCTGGACCGGACAGAAAATCCGTCCGGAGTCTCCATTGAGACACTGAACTATCCGTTTGATCTGGTTAAAACCTTTGTTGCGGATTTTAATCTGTCTGTGTGTGCAGACATCGGTCATGGGATAAAATACGGCCATGACTGGATGAATACCTGTCAAACCCATCTATCCCGGCTTCCCGTGGTTCATGTTCACGGGGTTGATTTTTCAAGTTCGGCTTTAAAGGATCATACATCGCTTGATGTGCTGCCTGGGGACAGGTTGTGCCCGATCCTGGATTTTTTAACAACTTACTCGGGCGTGGTCAGCCTTGAGGTGTTTAACTATGAAAATCTGGTAAGGTCTCTGGCCGTTCTTTCAAGATTTTTCAAGAATATTCCGATATCGGAAATAAAATGTTTAAAAAACGGAGAGCGTGGCCGTGGGTAAAAAACCAACCTATCAAGAACTAGAAAACGAGATTGCAAGGTTAAAGAAAACGCTTGATTCAGCGAAAAAAAGACTGAACTCAATACTGGATAACACCCGCGCCATCATTTATATAAAAGATAAAGAGGGCTGTTTTACTCTGATCAACAAGGAGTTTGAACGATATTTCAATGTCCTAAGGCCGGATGTTTTAGGGAAAACCGATTATGACCTCATGCCAAAAGAACTGGCAGATAAATATAAGAAAACAGATCAGATGATTATAGAATTCGGTAATCCCGTGGAATTAGAAGAATCTGCTTTACTGCCGGACGGAATTCATACAGCCATTTCCATTAAAGTTCCATTATACGATGATGCAGATAATATTATCGGAATTTGCGGTATTTCAACTGATATTACAGATCGCAAAAAAGCTGAAGAAACATTGAAAAAAAGTCACGAAAACCTAGAAAAAAAAGTAAAGGAAAGAACAAGTGATCTGGAAGAAATGAATACAGCACTAAAAGTTCTTCTTAAAAAAAGAGATGAAGATAAAAAAGTGATGGAAGCAAAAATTAACTATAATTATAAAACCCTTGTTTCCCCTTTTTTTCAGAAGCTGAAGGAAAGCCTGACAAATAGTGAACAGCAAAGGTTTATGGTTGTTTTAGAATCCAATCTGCAAAAATTTCTGGAGCCTTTTTCCCAGAAACTTTCAAATCCATTGGTGGACCTTACTCCGCGAGAAATTCAAATTGCAAGTATGATAAAGCAGGGATTGTCGAACAAGGAAATTGCACAAATTTTGAACAACTCGTATCGGACAATCACCAGTCATCGAAATCATATCCGAAAAAAACTGGGCCTGAATAACAAAAAGGTAAATCTGCGATCCTATCTGTCTTCGTTATAAAATACGTATTTTAACTACGTAAAAAATGAGCTTTTATACCGCCTTAAAATTGATTGCACTTTATGGGTGAGAACCATTATATATTTATCATAATCTCTCAAAAAAAAGGCATTATGATGATAAATGATGGTAAAAACCAACAAATTCTTATTATAGATGATGATCCCATAATGCTGGAATTGTTTTCCCAGGTCCTGTCAGAACAGGGCTATGTTGTGGATACGGCAATAGACGGAGAAGCCGGTATCAAAAAAATTGATGCAAACCAATACAATTTAATTCTTACCGACATAAGAATGCCGAAAGTTTCAGGTGTTCAGGTCTCTTATCATATAAAAAAAGAAAAAGACGGCCGGACACCCGTTGTGGGGATGTCAGGAACCCCTTGGCTGGCAGATGAAAATGCCTTTGACGCGTTTGTGTCAAAACCCTTTGAGGGAAGAGAATTACTACAAGTGATCCGCAATTTAATCTGAACGTGTGCCTTCAGGAGCAGGCGCTTGCTCTATGATTTTTATCATTCCCCTACCCAATCGAGAATCATGATTCTTTCCGGATATTTCAATAACCTTTATTTCAGCCAGCCTCATCAATAAAATATCCAGTTCCCTCTGGGAGGCATTTAAAATCGCTGCAGCCTTATCACAGAACAGGGAATAGTCGATCTGGCGGTCATACTCTGCCATTAAACTTAACATATGGCGGATAACCGGCATTTTTTTGGGGGTGGGTTTATCGTCATTCTCATCATTTAACATATCCAGAGTGCTGGAAAGCCGCTTCATCAGCAAGAGCGTAATGGACTGGATCAATTTCGGGCTTTGTTTGAGCATGGAAAACAATGTGTCTTTATCAATGATTACCAGATCACAGTATTCTGTTGCTTCGGCAAAGGCGGTCCGGGGAGAATGGGTGACGATTCCCATTTCACCGAAAACTTCACCCGGTCCCAGCTTGTTTAAGACTTTCTTTTTTTCGTCTATGATTTTGTAAATGGTGACTTCGCCGGATTTAATGAGATACCCGACATTTCCAAGCTGGCCTTCCTTGAAAATGATCTGGTTTTTAAAAAATGATTTAACAGTGCCGTATTTGGGAGTTAACATGCAAATCTCCAATCATCAGATATTCTAAATTATTAAAGCGCGTTCCTTGTACTTGTCAAGAAAAATATAAATAAAGTCAACAATTTGCGATATTGCCCACAATGGGCGATAATTTTTCATACAGCCAAAAAAAGGTAGCATTAAAACATATTTTGACTTAAAATGGAGAATAATAAAAAACAGTTGGACGCTGTATCCTTATAATAAACGTAGTTAAAATTAATGAAAAAAATTTATTTATTGGTCATCGTTTTTTATGTTCTTTGGTTCAACGCGATTGCTGTAAGCGCTTCCCAAGGCGATTTCAATGAGCTTGAAAAAGGAATTCAACTGTTTAATGCCGGTCAATATCAGCAATCGTATGATCTGCTGCTGGGCCTGTTTGAACAATATCCGGATCATCCTGAATTGAATTTTTACCTGGGAAGAGCAGCCTTTGAAACCGGACAGTATGAGATGGCGGTCATGGCCTATGAAAGAATTTTGATCGCCTCTCCGCTTGAAAACAGGGTTAAACTTGAAATGGCCCGGACCTTCCATGCCATGGGTGCCAATAACACGGCCCGGCAGTATTGCCGGGAAGTCCTTGAAACCCAGCCGCCTGATCCGGTAAAGAAAAATATACAGGCTTTTTTGGCAACTATTGACCAGTCTGAGCAGACCCATTTTCTGAACGGGCAGCTTTCTTTTGGTGTGGACTGGAACAACAATGTCTGGGCATCGCCCTCAAGCGGTACCATCAAAACCATTATCGGCGATATCCAGTTAACAGGCGCTTCAGCGAAAAAAACCCAGGACTGGATCTATAACGCCTCCCTGAGCCTTGACCACCGATACCGGTTTTTGTACACCAATTGTGCCTGGAAAACCGATGCCCTGTTTTATGCAGCCATGTATCAGGACACCAGCGCCCTTGATCTCAGGTATGCCAGTGGCCTGACCGGCCCGGAATGGACATTTCAAAAGGACAGGGTGGCAGCCAGGCTGCTGGTCAGGCAGATTGAGCTTGGCAACACGGAATACATGAACAGTTATGGATTTGAAACTTCTACTAATCATATTTTCAGTCCCGGGCTTTATGGCCGGGCCGGATTTGTTTTTGAACGAAAGGATTTTCCCGGGAATCCGTTGAAAGACGCTGAAAAGTCATCTTTGTCTGTTGATTTAAGCCTTCCGGTCGCCAGCGCCTGGGTGGGGGCCGGTATTTATCTGGAAAGAGAAAAAGCCTATGATGACCAGTACAGTTATGGACGAATCGGTTCATCCCTGTCCGTTTCACAGGATCTGCCGTTTAACTTCACCGGCTCTGCACGGTATGCCTATCAATATTCCAAATATGATGAAGCCCAAACCCTGTTTTCAAAAGAACGGCAGGATCATGAGAACACATTGAGCTTAAGCTTGCGGAAAATACTGTGGCAGTCTCTGGTAAAAACCGAGCAGACCCTTGCCATGAATGTTAACTATCAGCATATCCGGGCATTTTCAAATATAGACCTGTATGAATATAACCAGGATCTTGTCCAGGTCTCCCTGGCATATCATTTTTAAGGGGGAACAATGATAAAATTCAGAGTCCATGCTGCGACCCTCCTGCTGACCGTCCTGTTTTTTTTAATCGGGGCGGCACCTGCCGGGGCCGAGGCAGGTCAGGCCATTGGAACGGTTGTGGCTGTTCGCGGAAAAGTGGTCGCCATCGGCACGGATAAACAGGAACGGCCGCTTTTTTTAAAAGCCCCTGTTTTTTTGTACGATACCGTTCAAACCAACCAGGGCCGGGTACAGCTGATGTTTGAAGACCATACCCTGATGACTTTGGGACGGAATACTCACATGGAGATATCTGCGTATTCCTGGAAACCCGGGGACAAGAATTCCGCCATGGAAACGCGGATCAGTGAAGGCAGTTTCAGGATAATGGGTGGTGCCATTACGAGAACAGCACCGGAGAATTTTAAAACCCACGCCCCCTCCGGGACCATTGGTATCCGCGGCTCCATGTATGCCGGCATCATAAAAAAGGAGTTTATGTCCGTCCTGTTCCAGGGCGGCAAAGGAATTTATGTGAAAAATAAAGCCGGTATGGTTGATATCAAACGGCCCGGCTTCGGAACCCTGGTGAAAGGACCTGACCAGCCGCCCCAACCCCCTGAAAAGATGTCCGGAGAAATGTTGATGGAACTGGAGACCACACTGGCAGACACAGGGACCCAGGAGCAGGAGCCGGAAGCTGAGGAAACCGGCAATCCTCCGCCGGCAGATACGGAAGATCAGGCAACCGGTTTGTTTTCAGAGCCCCTGCCGGAAGCCACAAAAGCACCCGTGCTGTCCGGTCCGTCTGATGGCTATTCCGGTCTTACGGCACTTTTCACAGATGTATTGACGGATTTTAATCAGCAAGAATTAATTACCAGTCTTGAAGTCACCGACACAGAGCAAAAAATTCAACTGCTTCTGGTCAACCAGGGATATTCCGGTGCCCTGACCCGGTCGCCGGACGTTCCAACTTCCGGGGTCTGGTCATATTCCGGAAAAATGCAGAGTTTAACGACGACCGAATCCGATCATACCATGAAATTTGTTGTCAACTGGCACAATAAACGAATCATAGGATTTGAGGATTTCAGCGTTGGAACAAATGATCAAAGCACTGGATTTGCTT
>JBNKNP010000491.1:0-1687 GCA_050293905.1 Desulfobacteraceae bacterium
TGGAACAGGGCCCTGGAGAAACTGACCGGTCACAAGGCAATTGAACTGGTTGGAACAGACCGCCAATGGGTACCGTTTCGGTCCGCAAAAAGACCGACCATAGCAGACCTGATTGTCGGACAGAAGCCGGAATCTGAAATACAAAAATTTTACGGCTCCTCGTGGCGCAGATCCAGTCTTATTTCCGAAGCTTACGAAGCTGAAGAGTTTTTTCCTCACCTGGGCGAAAGCGGAAAATGGATATTTTTTACTGCAGCACCCATCAAATCTCCGGACGGCAAGGTGGTGGGTGCCATTGAAACTTTAAAAGATGTGACCGATGACAGGAAAGCCCAGCAGGAAATCCTTCTCCAGGACAGAAAATTGTCCAAACTTCATGAAAAATATAAACATTCAGAAGCCAAATACCGGTCATTGTTTAACGACAATCCCACCCCGATATTCATCATTGATCATCATTCCCTTGAAATTTTAGATGTTAATCACCGGGTGGAAGAAGTCTACGGATTTACCAAAACACAGCTTCTGGGAGCACCGTTTCTTGATATCTGCGAAAAAAGCGATGATACGATCAAAAAAGGTCTTGAAAATTTTTCCGGGAAAAAGTCCATTCTATTTACAAAGAAAAAGCACTTTAAAAATGACCGGAGTTCTTTTTTTGTTAATATTATTGTTGTCGAAGCCACCTACAGCAACCGGGATGTGCTTATCGCATCGGTGACCGACATTACGGAAAGTGTTGAAAAGGAGACCCAGCTGATCCAGGCCGGGAAACTTGCCACCCTGGGAACCATGGCAGCAGGCATGGCCCATGAAATCAACCAGCCGCTGAATGTTATACAGATCTGTGCGGATTTGATGCTGAAAATGATTAAAAAAGGCATGAAAATTCCTGAACAAGAACTGGTGACAATTGCCACGGATATCATCGATAATGTTGCAAGGGCCGCAGATGTTATCCGGCATGTCAGAGATTTTTCAAGACAGTCTGAGCGGTCAATGAAAAAAATATGTCTCAATGACCCCATAAAAGATGTATTCAAGGTGCTGGGCCACCAGGTAAAAGTCCATTCCGTTGATTTAAATTTTGACCTTGACCCGGATATTCCTGACATCAGTGCAGAACATAACCGCCTGGAACAGGTGTTTATCAATCTTGTGAGCAATTCCATAGACGCCATGGATGAAAAGGCTGAAAAATCCCAAGAGCCGGTTGAAAAAAAGTTGTATATCAAAACACAAACCGTCAATGGGAAAGTGATGGCTAAAGTGTCAGACACCGGTATGGGGATGACACCGGAGATCAAGCAAAAAATATTTGAACCCTTTTTTACCACAAAAGAAACCGGCAAAGGGACAGGACTTGGCACAAGTATCAGTTTCGGTATTATTAAAGATTACGGCGGAACCATTGATGTGGAAACCGAATATGGGAAGGGGACAACCTTTATCATCACCTTTCCGGTAACTCAGACAAATCAACAGGGAAGTGAAGATGCCGGTTAATAAAATTTTAATTGTTGATGATGAAGAAATTATTGTCAGACTGCTGTCCATGTCTTTAAAAAGTGACGGGTATGATACGGTAAGTGCATACAGTGGCGAAGAAGGCCTTGAGATATTTAAATCCCAGAACCCTGATCTTATTATTACGGATATTAAGATGCCGGGTATGGACGGCCTGGAA
>JBNKNP010000492.1:0-30572 GCA_050293905.1 Desulfobacteraceae bacterium
CCTGTTCCTGAAACGCATTGATTGAATACGCCGTGATTTTCAAGAGGACATATTTGTTCCATATTAACGGTGATGACATCAACCACTTTTTCAACCAGGAGGGCCAGGGGTATCTTGTCCGTTTTCACAATAACAAGGGGAGTATACAGATCCACAGGCACGTCCGGGAATTGCATCAGGACAGCAAGATTCACCACCGGTACCGCCTTACCCCTGAGGTTTAAAAATCCGGGGCAGAATGAAGGCAGCCCGGGCGGTTCCATCAGCCGGGCCATATAGATAATTTGTGCTACCCGGTCCGTGGTAAGGGCAAAGAATTTGTCTGCCATGCGGCACAATACCAGCCGGATCCATCTTTTTTCGTCAACAGGCATGACCATCTATCCTTTCCCGGATTCTGATCGTTTTTTTCAAGACACATGCTCATCTTTTTTCTTTACAAGCCTGATATTCGCGGATTACCAAGACGACGATATTCAATTTTCGGATTTAATATTTTATTATTTAAACAAGAACTTCACTCTGCACAGGAACTGATCATACGAAATTCATTACAAATTTTCATTTTTCCTGCATTTAGCGGTATTTATCATAGACCCCGGGGTTTCAAAAGTCAATCTTGAAAATGAAAAAACCGCCGTGAATTTTTCGCAACAAAGGCCGCTTGGATGTAATATTACGATTTTCAGGAACTGCATGACAGCATGGAGCAGCCGGGTTTTGTCCGTGCCCAGTCCGGCCTTTTTTTAAAAAACTTTTCTTTTTCCGGTTGTTCATCGTAGGGACGACGCAACAGATCCAGCAATTCATGGATCATTGAAAAATCATCCTGCTCTGCTTTTTCAATAGCCTGCTGGGCCAGGTAATTTCTGAGAACATACTTGGGATTGACTCGGTTCATTCTTTCCTTCCGCTGCCCAAGGGAAAGGCCATCCTGATTGAGCCGGTCCGCATACCGCATCAGCCACTGATTGAACTTATCCTCAAACGCGGCTGTTTTTTCTTCCGGCCGGTACCAGGCGGGTGCCAGGGGGGCTGAAAAGGAAGTCACATCCGTCTTCCCGGCCAGAAAGCCATGAATATCCAGTTTGCCAAGGTTCCTGAAAAAAACAGTCATATCCGTTTCCACCAGGGGCAGCAGTTCCGTCAGATCGGAGATCAGTGCCTGATCTGCTGACGGATCAGGATGTTCTATGCCGATTTTCTGCGCCATCATGGCCAGCCATTCGGATTCAAATCTCGTCCAGAAATCATAGACCGCTTCCTGCAGCGGGGGAGCCGACCCGATGAGCGGGTAAACGGCATTGGCAAGCTGGGCAAGATTCCACTGGGCAATTTTGGGCTGGTTTCCAAAGCAGTACCGCCGGGTCCGGGCATCTGTTGTATTTGGCGTCCATCCGGGATCATAATCTTCCAGCCAGCCATAGGGGCCGTAATCAATGGTTAAACCCAGTATCGACATATTGTCCGTGTTCATGACACCATGTACAAATCCCACCCGCATCCAGTGGACGATCATATCACAGGTCAGGCGGCAAACTTCCCTGAACCATTTGATATACACTGAAGGATCGGAAAGATCCAGATCGGGAAAATCCGTTTGTATGGTAAAATCAGCCAGTTTTTTTAACATCTCCGGTTCATTCCGGGCCGCAAAAATTTCAAAACTGCCGAACCGGGTAAAAGACGGTGCCACACGGCATACAACCGCACCCGGCTCAATTCTGGGATGGCCGTCATAAAACATGTCCCGTTCAACTCCCTCACCGGTTAATGCAAGACTTAGCGCGCGTGTGGTGGGAATACCCAGGTGAAACATGGCTTCGGAACATAAAAATTCACGAATGGACGACCGCAGTACTGCAAGGCCGTCTGCGGTCCTGGAATAGGGTGTGGGCCCGGCCCCTTTAAGCTGCAGGATCCAGACTCCTGATGCTGGTGAATGAATTTCACCCAGGTTAATGGCCCTGCCGTCTCCGAGTTGACCGGCCCAGCTTCCGAACTGGTGCCCGCCATAGCAGGTGGCATAGGGATCCATTCCAGGTAAAAGGCGGTTTCCTGCAATGGTTTGCAAAAATTCGTCTGATTCACAGAATTGTTTTGAAAACCCCAGAATATCGGCTACTTCAGAAGACCAGGCCACAAGCGTTGGTGCGATGACTTTTGTCGGAGTGACCTTTGAGAAACATGCGCCTTTCACTTGTCTTCTGGCATTTGTCGTTTCCCTGTCTCCGGGAAGGTGATCAATAAACCGGTTTTTAAACATCATCATAGCATCTCCCATGGAATTAATGTAAGCATGGATCAGCATGAAAACAGTGGGGCAGGAAAAAAAGATTGGAAAATCAGGAAGTGACTGGTATTTTATATTCTTTCCATTTGAGAACAAAAAACAGCATGCAGATATTAAACAAAACCCTTGAGCAAATAACAACCGAGTTTAAAACCACCTATGGAAAAGGTGCCTATCACGCCAATGCATTATACCGGGAAGTTTTTAAATATGGCCGGCCCCATCCTTTTGACTCAAAAGAGTTTTCAGCATCTCCTCAATTTTCCCAAAAACTTGAAAAACAAATTTCAGCCTTGCCCGGGAAGGTGGTCAAAACCATAAAAGAAGGCTCTTTGACCAAATTTATCACCCGGCTGTCTGACGGATTAATGATAGAATCGGTGATTATCCCCATGACAAACCATCAGACGCTTTGTGTTTCAAGCCAGGTGGGATGCCGGATGGGATGCAGGTTCTGCCGGACGGCAAAAATGGGTTTTATGCGCAATCTTAATGCGTCTGAAATTGTAGGTCAGCTTTTTAATGCAAGGTTTACACTTAAAGCAGATATTAAAAACATTGTTTTTATGGGAATGGGTGAGCCCTTTGACAATTTTGAGGCCGTCATCCAGGCCATCCGGATTATCAATGAACAAAAGGGGTTTGATGTGGCTCTGCGGCATATTACCGTATCCACAGCCGGACTCATTGATGGAATCAACAAACTGGCGCAGATGGACATGCCCAACATCCGCCTGGCTGTTTCCATTAACAGCACGGATGAAAATAAAAGATCCTGTATAATGCCGGTCAGCCGGGCCAATGGCCTGGATAAACTCAAACAGGCCCTGCTCGCGTATCCACTGCCGAAAAGAGGCTGTTTTTTATTTGAGTATATTTTAATAAAGGGGTTAAATGATTCCAAAAAAGATGCTATAAGTTTGGCAGAGTACATAAGGCCTCTGCCGGTAAGGCTGAATCTTATCCCCTGCAATCCGGTCAATGGATTTGATTACAGGGCCCCGGATGACAGGGATATGCACAAGTTTGCAGATCTGTTGACCCGGAACGGCGTCTTTGTCATAAAACGCTGGAGCAAAGGTTCTTCGGTTTCAGCAGGCTGCGGTCAGCTGGGTGGTGAAGAAAACACTGTCTTTTAACATGATGTAAACTTACGCTGAAGTAAAAAGAAATACAGCGGCTGATATGGATCTGCTGCCTGAAATATAGAATAAATTTGGTAGGGTATGAATTATACTGAAGAAAAAGACAAAGCCGGTGAATTTCTAAGACTGGCATTAAATTATATTGCTAAAAATAATTTACCTGCCAGTCCTGTCAATTATACGGTCTGGTATGAGTATGTATCCGGTAAAAATTTGAAGCTGAAAAAGGCGATTGACCAATCGTTTGAAGCAAAAAAACCAATAAACAGCGCCTATGTTGAGCGGCTCTATCAAAAATATGTGGCTGACGGCGACCGGATCGTTGTGGGCAAACTGTTAACCAAACTGTCTTTAATGCTCAAGGATATTTCCCGTCATGTCTCTGAAACAGAGGGAGATCTTGCCGGTTCCGGAAAAAAGCTGGAGTATTTATCTGATAAAATTGCCCAGGCCAATGACTATGAGGGTATCAAAGAAATTGTCGATGATATGATCGTGGAAACCCGGAATCTTGTCAAATCCGGGAAAAGACTTCAAAACAGGATGAAAATTTCTTCGGAAGATTTAAAACAACTTCATCAGGATCTTGAAACATCGCAGCAGGAAGCCAGAACAGATGCCTTAACCTCTCTTCTCAACCGCCGGGGCCTTGAAAAAAGATTTGAACTGGAGAGAATCCGGGCCAAACAGAACGAGTCTGCTTTTTCTATCCTCATGATCGATATAGACCACTTCAAAGCAGTGAATGACCGCTTTGGCCACCTGGTGGGAGACAGCCTTTTAAAAGGCCTTTCCAAATTGTTTGAGTCTCACTTGAGAAAAAAGGATATTGCCTGCCGCTACGGTGGGGAAGAGTTTTTAATTCTTTTACCTGAGACGGAAATTGACGGGGCAAAAGCGGTAGGGGAAAAAATAAAAAACACCTTGGGCAAAAAGGAATGGAAGCTCAAAGAGACCGGTGAATCCATGGGAATGGTGTCTGTATCCATGGGGATTGCCCAGTATAAAATAAACGAACCGGAAAAAAAGCTGATTCAACGGGCCGATGAGGCCTTGTTTCTGGCAAAAAATAACGGGCGGAATGAAATAAAAACAGAACAGGATCTTTAATTTTCAGGTATAACGGTCTTTCCAGTCAAGACCTGCTTTATTGCCAATCCGATTTTATCAATCGTATACGGCTTTTTAATATATTGGGAAACACCCAGTTTCAAAGCTGTTTTTATTCGTTCGGTTTCTGAAAGCCCGCTGACAATGATTACTTTTTGTCCGGGCCTGATCTTTTTTATCCGGCGGTACACCTCCAGCCCATCCATTTTATTTCCAAGGATCATGTCTAAAATAACCAGATCAACTGGCTGGGTCTGAATAATGCCAATCCCGTCCTCCCCTGCGGCAACAGTGGTGGTGGAATATCCCAGCGCCTTTATCATTTTTGATGCAATCATCCTTTGTTCAAGGATATCGTCAATAATAAGGATGGATTGCCCGTGTCCGAGTATATCTTTCCGGTCCACTTTCAAAGAAGGCTTTTTTTTCTTCCGGGTCACTGGAAAATACAGGGTCATGACCGTACCTTTTCCTTCAATGCTTTTAACATCAATGGTACCTAGATGATCTTTTACAGTTGTCCAGACGATGGTCATTCCAAGGCCTGTACCACTGCGGCCTGTTTTTTTGCAGGTATAAAACGGATCAAAAATTCTTTTCATATCTTTTTTGGAAATGCCGGTTCCGGTATCTGCAATCACCAGTTTAATATATTGACCGGATTTGAGCTCTGATTGGCTTTT
The DNA here is from genome assembly GCA_050293905.1 of Desulfobacteraceae bacterium. Taxonomy (GTDB): domain Bacteria; phylum Desulfobacterota; class Desulfobacteria; order Desulfobacterales; family Desulfobacteraceae; genus Desulfobacula. Next base: position 5,232 of record JBNKNP010000492.1, read on the forward strand.
AAGCTTTTTTTCAATTAGGCAGATCTGGGTAAAGATCGTGATTGTTCCGCCGTAAGGCATGGCTTCTGCTGAGTTCAGCAGCAGATTCATAATGCATTTGGAAATATGGACGGACGATCCGGTCATGTTCCGGCCTGAACTGTTTAAACTCAGATCCACAGCAACAGAAGGATACCTTGTTTTTAAATCCATGTATTCCGGGCTGGTCAGGCAGTCTGCTATGACATTATCAACACTGAAAACCTCTGTGGCCGGGAGTCTTCGCCGGGCAAGCGTCAACAGATCCTTTACGATCTCCGATGCTCTGTCTCCGGCTTTTTTTATTTCAAGCAAATACTCCCGGTGGGGATCATCTTTTGACAGGTCCATGAGGATTAATTCAGGGTATCCCAGTATGCTGGACAGCAAATTGTTCAGGTCATGGGCAACACCGCTGGCCAGGGTTCCCACAATTTCAATTTTTTCCGCCCGTAACAATTGGGCTTTAATTCTCTTTTTCTTCAGCGCGGTTCGTTTTTTTTCAGTAATATCCCGGATCACACCGTGGGTTCCGATATATCCCTTGGGCGAACCACCCATTGTCTGGTAAATGCCGGTGGACAAGAGTTCGGCATATACGACCCTGTTATCACCGGCCTTTGAAGAATCAAACGTCAGCAATTCGAGCTCATTCCATTGTCTGGCCCGCTTTCCGGTCCTTCGTTCATTAAAAATCCAGTGGCAGAATTCTGCCTTATCCTTATCCACAACCGTTGAATAGTGTCGGCCGATGGCCTGCCCGGGGTCCAGCCCAAGGAATTGTTTGATGCTGGGATTCACAAAGGTGAACCTTCCCTGGGGATCCAGCATGTATATAATATCCGGAGAATTTTCCACAAGATATTTGTAGTCCCGTTGTGAAACGGACAACTGCTTCTGGATGGCGCTCTTTTCATACTGCAGTTTTTTTTGGGTCAGCGCATTTTTAATTGTCTGGATAAGTTCTGCCGGGTCAAACGGCTTTCGAAGATAATCATAGGCTCCCTGGCGCAGCGTTTTTACGGCCGAATCAATTGAGGCATTGCCGGTCATGATGATAACAGCGATATCCGGCCCTATTTTTTTTATGTTTTCCATGAGTTTCCGGCCGGATATGTCAGGCAGAAAAAGATCGACCAGGGCAATATCAAATTTGTATTTTTCAAGCAGGGCCATTGCTTCCTGCCCGGAAGAGGCAATCCTGCCGTCAAACCGGTGTCCCTGGAGCAAAGACAGAAGGCTTTGGCAGATGCCGGGTTCGTCATCAACAATAAGAATTTTTGCAGAAATGACCATTGCTTTTTACCACATTCAATTGATCAGATTGCGCTGCCTGGATACAATTATTGTTATTTGGTCTGCGGGGGCAAGTCAAGAATTATTTATGCCGGCTGATTTTTTTACGCCAGTAAATCCACAGACAGTGAAATCCAATGAATACGGCAAATAAAAACCATTGCCCGAAACTGGCCGGAGCCGGGCTCTGGAATATGGTCAGGCCGATACCGGCAATGGTAACGCCGGACCAGATAATTTTGAGGTTCAGCATGTTTTTATAGGTCTGAATGGCGGCATTACGACCCAGAAAGGATTCAATTCCGATACCGAAAAGAGCCGCTGCCACGATTCTTGTGGCAAACGGGTCAATGGTCTGCCAGCCGAAAAAGGATAAAAATGGAACAGGTATAAAAAAAAGGGGGACGGCAAATAGAATATCGATAATAAAATGAACAATGAACCAGTTTTTCAAGGCATTGGGAACATGGTTTTGATTCATCTGTATCCTGTTTTTTTAAACTGTCTTTAAAATTTTTCTATGACACCGGCCATTGCTTTAGAAACAATGTCTTGAATGGTTTTTATTTTTTCGGGGTCAATTTCAAGCCGCTTGGTAACAGCCAGAAATTCAGGACTGAACTCATCATTGGATGAATTTTGTTCATCCGTATCTTCCGTGAGCAGATCATTGAAAGAGGCAAAGCCCGCCCTGGCGGCAATGATGTTGGCAATATGGACAACCATCAGTTCCGGATCGGTTTTTTCAGGAAATCTTTCCCAATGGTGAAGTTCTGCAGCCTGGATATATTTTTTCGAAAATCCCCATTTTTTAATCAGAACTGCGCCGAAAACCGTATGCACTTCCTGTATGGCGGCCAGTAAGTTCCTATCGGCTAATTCTGCCTCCGGGGAAATATCCGCAACAGCCTTTAAAAGCAGAACCTTGCCGATATCATGGATAATGCCCATGAGAAAAACACTTTCAAGCGTTTTATCGGACAATTCTCTGGCAATGAGATTACTGCAGCTGGCACAGGCCAGCGAATGAAGCCAGAGCTTTTGAAGCAAAGTTTTCACTTCTTCTTTGTCTGTTTGATAAAGATTTTTACTGGCAAGGGCCGTGATCACACTTAGCGCTTCTTTAATTCCAAGCCGGAGTAATGCCTCGTTGAGCGTATTCACGGTATCAACGCCTTTATAAACCGGAGAGTTGGCTGCCACAATTAATTTTGCGCTGATGACCGTATCCTTTTCGACAATGGAAGACAGCTCTTCTATGGAAGGTTCGGAATCCCGGGATATTTCCTGTATTTTTTTTACAACATGGGGCAGGACCGGCAGTATAATTTCTCCTTTGTTGAACCGGTTAACGACGTCTGCCACAAGGTCGGTGTAAGAATCCGGCCCGGTGTTTTCGGTCTGCTTTTTTTTGGACACGTCAAAGCCCAGCCGTTTGAGTTCCTCAATAAGCTTTCCTGTTTTGACCGGTTTGGAAAGATAACTGCTGCAGCCCAGACGGATGCACTTTTTGATGGCAGACTTTCGCATGCTGGCTGTGGCCATTATAATTTTAACCTGGCCGGCCTTTGGAATATCAAGCACGGTTTCTTTTTTCCGGATAAGGTGAAGAACTTGTATTCCATCCATATCCGGCATTGAAATATCAAGAACAATTAGATCAAACGGTGTTTTCTTTTTTAAATTCTCATTGAACAGGGTTAAGGCTTCTTTCCCGCTTTTCACATCCTCACAGTCACCAAAAGCAGCCATTTTTTTTACCAGAATTTTCCTGGATGGGGTGTGGTCTTCAACAATCAGAATTTTCAATGTTTGAATCCTTGAAACCGTCCGCTTTGAGGCGGCATATTCGTCAATGAAACAAGAAGCGTTCTGTCGTTTTAAACAAATGAAAAATAATTAATGGATATTACATAAAGATTAGCATTAAATTTAAATTTTACCAAACGAAATCTTGAAAATCCGGCAAGTCTTCCCGAAAAGTGATTAAGAAACCTATTATGCTTTTAATTTTTCAATATTATCCCTGGCAAAGTCAATGGTGGGATCAATTTTAAGGGCCATTTCATAAAATTGAATCGCAAGTTTTGTCTCTCCCAGCTCCCGGTAATTGGAACCGATGTTGGCATAGTTGATCGCAAGAGACGGATCAACTTCCAATGCATTTTCAAAACAGGTAATGGCGGTTTCATGCTGTTTGAGCATGTAGTGGCAAAACCCCATGGTATTGTAGAGATCAGGACGCTGTTCATCAATTACAAGCCCTTTTTCACAGGTTTGGATTGCAGCTTCATATTGTTCAAGGTCTTTGAGGCAGGCGCCCATATGAGAACAGATGTCTGTCATATTCAGGCGTTCAGGTTCTCTGTCCAAAGCGGTTTCAAATTCAACAAGGGCCTGTTCATAATTATAGATGGCATAGTACATCAACCCTTTGTAAAAACTGGTATAATATTGACCGGGCAATGCTTTCTCCAATTCATCCAGCCTGTCCAGGGCCTGTACCGGATCAAAGCTTTCCGTGATAAACCGGGCGGAGAACATTCCCACACTGGCTGCCACGGCTCGTTCCCTGAAATGAGCTCCCGGCATGATCGTATAAAAAGCCGGAATCTTAAGGCCCTCGTGTTCGGTATTGATCAAAAGGATATCAAACCCGATTTTTTCCATGGCGGCCACAAGGTTTTCCACCTCGGTTTTGATATTATTGTCTGACAAATCAGGCAGATCCTTTAAGGAGATCGTTTTTTCAGGATGGGTAATATATTTCGCAGCCTTGATATCGGTAAATTTCGGCAGGCCGCTTGCCACATAATTTGACCCGGAGTTAAAGTCTCCGGCCAGCTGGGCTGTTTCAGTCAAAGCACGGCTCATGGCTTTCTGGGGGTCCGGAGACGTTCCGGCCGTCCATACGATTTCGCTCATTTCAGGAAAGGTGGCCGGATCCCAGGCAAGCACGCCAATGGTGGGAATGCCCGTGTCCATGGAAAAATCCGAGGCATAGACCTTTATCCCTTCTTTTTTGTATTTTTCAAGCATTTCAATGACCAGCGGATCAGTAAAAGTGTCCAGATCTATGCCCGGCACTTTTATTTTTTCATGGCTGACCCGGGAAGATGTGTGGCGCTCAACCAATTCGCAAATCCCCTGGCTTAAGGCTTCTTCCGTACAATTCCCTGCACTGGGGCCATTGAATTCATTGATCATGTAAAACCAGTCAAAGGGGATAAGGGTTTCTTTTTTGCGGGTCAGGTTATACCCCCTGGCCCATTTCAGCGGCAATTTATCAAAAATGGGTTTGACCTTAAGCGCATCTTCTTTGTTGTCATGAACAGACTGAATAATCTGTTCATAATCAAAGGCGTCATCCCCTAACGCTTCAGGGGTTGAATAAAAAAAATTTTTTTCGTCTTTTACAAAGGAGAAAAAACTGAACCGTTCGGCAAGTTCCATGACCGCACTGGCTTCGGACTGCTCAGGCGTCCCGCCTTTGCCCATTTGCTTATTGGTGCCCGTAACCCTCTTGGCATCCATGCCGCATTCGCTGAAAAACACGGGGATGTCCAGGCGGCCGTTATCGATCCGCCGGGTCCGGCTCAAGATATCAAGTTTGAGCTGTGCTGTTTTTTCTTTAAACCTGGCAACGGTCTCACCCGGTGACATGATCTTGTCCTGGTCATAGGTATACCCTTTAAAGGCATCTTTTAATTGAACCTCAACACCCATCATCTGTAATTCCTGATAAATTAAAATTTTGTATTAATGGATTTTTAATCGTCTGCCTGGCGGTTTTTATCGGGCAACCGGTTCTATGGCATCCCCGGTCTTGATAACGCCCCCTTTTAAAATCCTGGCAAAGACACCGTGTTTGGGCATAATACAATCCCCGGTCCGGTAATAGATCGCACATTTGCTGTGGCACTCTTTGCCGATCTGGGTGATTTCCACAAGGACCTGATCACCCAGCCGGTAACGCTCTCCCACCATTCGTTTATGCCATTCAATTCCTTCGGTGGCAACATTTTCTGCAAAATCTCCAAATCCGATGGTAAAATCCTGGGTGTTTGCCTTTTCAATACTTTCCGATGCAAGAAAGCTTAACTGCCTGTGCCAGTCACCGGAATGGGCATCACCCTTAATCCCGTGATTTTCGATGACTTCTGCCTGTGGAACACATTTTTTTACAGTCCCTTTTTTTTTGCTTACTGCAATGGACACGATCTTCATTTTTCTGCCTCTCCTTAAATACCCAAGCCATGAACCCATGTCATGGTAAAAAAAATAAACGCATCATAATACCACACAGTGGCATTGGCTGCAATTTAATTTTTTATGGACGTTATAAACAGTGTGTTGCGGCTGTGGTTAAAACACCAGGGCATAGACCTGGCTGTTCTCTTTCCAGATGTCGGTGTGCAATCCTTTGAGATCATTGCTGAAGCGGCTGCCGTCCGCCATTTTAAAGGCAAGGCGGTCATAGTCAAGAATAAACAAAGAACAGGGTTTACCTTGTTTTTCATAAAAAATGTAGGCAATTTTACATTTCCCCAGCACACACAGACGCCCGCCCAACAGAACATAACCCTGGGGCTCCAGATTTGGAAGGATGACATTAAATTCAAGCTCTTTGCTCATCAGGACCAGGGCCTGTTTCATTTTATCCGCAGTATAAAAAATGTCCCTGTTGCCTACAAGGTGTCTGGCCACTGCTGTTTCACTCAACTGCTCAAGGGTTTTATACTCAACCGGCCGGGTGACATAAAAAAAAACGACTGTAGCAAGCGCCATCAGAATTCCGGCAGCCGGGGCAATCATTTTATAAACGCCTGATCCGTGCCGGCCCTCTTCTGCATGATCAATAGCGATATCCACCTGATCCATCAGGCCGTCCGGCATATCTCTTGGTTCAAAGGCCGCATGAATACTCTTTTCCAGGCCGACGTCGATATCATGCAGTTGAGCGCATGATCTGCACTGCCTTAAATGGTCCAGCAGATACTCCTGATCCGGTTGACGGTATCTTTGAGCTTTTAGCTGGCCTGCCTGGGTATAACCGTCCTTTTCCAGAATCCAGTTTTCAAATTCTTTACAAATCATCTAGTTAAGCGGGATTCGCTTTCGTTAAAGTTAATGCTAATTATATTATTTCTTCCGGTCAGTGCCTGTTTTAACAAAATCGTTTTCAATCCTTCTCTTGCCCGAGTCAGACGGGACATGACGGTTCCAATGGGAATATTCAGAACTTCGGCAATTTCTTTATAAAGCAGTTCATCCGCATAATATAAAATCAATACTGTTTTATACTTTTCCGGCAGCCGGTCTATTGCATTTTGAACCATTTTCCGGCTGGATATTTTTAAAAGAATCTGTTCGGCACTATCCTCGGTCAGACTTGATCTTAAAAAATCAACATATTCAGCTTCTGATAATCTTTTCTGATTTTTCTGCTTATGATAATTTTTTAAAAAATTATTACGCAAAATTTTCAGCAGCCAGGGCTTGCATTTTGATTTTTCTCTGAGCTGATGAAACTTGTGAAAAGCCATCAAATAAGTTTCCTGGACAATATCTTCAGCATCAAACACATTGCCGCAATATTTGAGTGCCACGTTGTATAAAAGCTTCATATGCGGATATGTATACTTTTTAAACTCTTTTCTGGCTGCATTTTTTTTAAATATCATGTAATCATGTCCTGACCTCGCCTCCTTTTAATATACTAATCAGGTTATGATCCAATTCAATTAAAATTTTTCTTTTATTTTTTTTATCTTTGACTGTAAGACGACGAAAACTCTGTTTTTATTCCAACGCGTGGTGATTTCTTTCCGGTTCAAGATGAACCATCACATCAATAATTTTAGGATAGCTTTTTAAAAGAATCTGCTTTACATCCTCTGAAATGTCATGCCCCTGGGTGACGGTCAGGTTGCCGTCCACTTCAAGGTGCAGATCAATATATATGTAATTGGCCAGTTTCCGGGTTCGCAGTTTATGGACACCCTTTACATGTTCCCGTGTCATTATAAACTGTTCAATATCTTTTATTTTTTCTTTTGAAATGCCGGTATCTAAAAGATCATTTATGTTTGTAAACAAAATCTGCAGTCCCACCTTGAAAATAAATGCAGAGACCACCACCGCACCGATTTGGTCTAAGAATGCCAGCCTCGGATCAATCAGGGTTGCGGTCACCGCCAGAAGAACCGGGATCGAGGAAATAGCGTCTGTCCGATGGTGCCAGGCATTGGCCTTCAATGCAGAGGAGCGGGTTTCAAGGCCGACCCTGTAAGTCACTTTAAATAAAATTTCTTTGATAATAATGGAAAGGACAGGCCCCAGAGCTGCAACCGGACTCAAATGCGGGCGCGTTTTTTCCATCAGCGTGGTCACCCCCTCATACCCAATGGCTCCGGCCACAATGCACAGGATGATACCGATAACTATGGTAATGAAGGATTCGATTTTATGGTGCCCGTATGGATGAGATTCGTCCGGCGGCGCAGTCCAGTATTTAACACCAAACAAAATAATAAAATCAGAAGACGTATCTGAAAAACTGTGCAGGGCATCGGCCACGACTGCCTGGCTGTGGCTGAAAAAACCAATAAGAAATTTAATAATGGACAAAAAAATGTTGGCAACAAGGCCGATCAATGTAATCTGCTGGATCCTGGCTCGTTTATTCATCAGGGTTTGGGCTGAAATCTTTTGTTAAGTTTTTTCATTTCTTTCTCATAGCATTTCGGGCAGATGCTGTGTGAAAAATCAACATCCCAGTGTTCTCTGAAATACGCTTCCAATCGGGACCATGTTTCTTTTTCGTCCCGGATTTCCCTGCAGTAGGAACAAATCGGAATGATGCGTTGAAGCTCAGTAATTTCACTTATATCCTCAATGACCAACACCACCAGGGGCCTGTTTTTAAATTGAAACGGAGAGGCTGTAATCAGGGCATAGATTTCCAGCTTATCCATGCCGCTTATGATTTCTATTCTTGTGCGGCGACGGACAATACGATTTCCCAGGAACGCCTGATTGACTGAATTTCTTACAACACAATTTTTACAGACCGTTGCATGGCCGCATCCTTGCGGCACATCTGTTGAGTGTATGCAATTTAACACTTCCCCGCCGCGGCGCTGCAGAATATTTTCTTTTTTATCCGACAAAAGCTTGGCTGCCGCCGCATTGTATTCCTGTATCCTGACATCTTCATCAACAATGAAGACCAGCGAGGGCATGGCATCAAAAACGGCTTTAAACATTTCTAAGCTATCAAGGTTTTCAGCGGACTTTATGTTGTCTTTATTCTTTTTTATATGCTCACTCGCTTTTTTATCTGTTACGGGAAGGATCTTTGATGTCATATTTGTTTAACTGCCGACAGTATGCACGTTCTTGCTCTATAATATACAGAAGCCCCAAAAAAACGGCAACCACTTTTCTTGCCGTACTCGTTTGACCAATTACGGCAGTAATCAACGTCTTGCTTTTTTTAAGGGATTTGTTGTTGGGGCTAAACCGGAAGGATCATATTCATCTTGACTTTGAGGCAGCTTCTTTTATAATTGTTCTTAAACCGATGATTTTTATATAAATAACTCAGACCCATCACCGGTATCGTAAACATCAGAAGAATAGTACAGCTCTTAACCCTATGAAAACAGATGGTCAAAAAACAATTTTATCTGTGTTTAATAAAAGGTCTCTGGCCAGCGACCTGATCATCAGCCAGACGATTGTGGTTGCACTTACGACCATTATAATGATTTTTTTCGGATATATCATCCTGTCCGGCAAAACGGACCGATATTATCAAATCAAATCCGAAGAATATGCATCTTTTTTGCAAAACAGTCTTATCTTTCCGATGTGGAATATGGATGAGGAAAGTATCTCGATCATCAGTGAATCCTTTGTTCAAAATGAAATTGTTGCCCAGCTCGAGGTCGTGCTCAAAAACGGCTCTGCCATGTTTGAATATAAGGAAAAAAATGCCCGGGATCTGATTGAAAAAACCATTCCCATTGAATACCAGGGAGAGTCCCTTGGCACGGTAACCATCGGTTTCACCATGGCCGGCCTAAGGAACCAGAACAGAAATCTTCTGGCCGCTGTTATCGCCACCATCGGCGTTGTTTTATTCATCCTTGTTTCCGCCACAAACCAGATGGTCCGTTCGATGTTGAAAAAACCTCTCGACCAGTTAATTGATGGTATTGAACAGACTGCCAGAGGGGATTATGATTTTCATTTTGTTACCGGAAAACAAAGGGAAATTCAAATCATTACGTCAAAATTTCAGGAAATGGCCCAGCAGATAAAACAGCGGGAGATTTCGCTTACTGATATCAATAAAAGACTTGAACAGGAAATTAAAGATCGTAAGGATGCTGAAAAAAAAGTTATCACACTCAACCAGGAACTTGAACAGCGTGTCATTGAAAGGACACGCCAGCTCAACCTGACAAACGAAGAACTTGAGCACTCTATCTGGCAGGTGAAAAAGCTGGCCGTGGCGGCGGAAGCAGCCAATAAGTCAAAAAGCGAGTTCCTGGCAAATATGAGCCATGAAATCCGAACCCCGATGAACGGCATTATCGGTATGACCGGACTTTTATTTTTTACGGACCTGGATAAAGAGCAGCTCGAATATGCAAAAAACATAAAAATCAGTGCTGAATCCCTTTTAACCATTATTAACGAAATTCTTGATTTTTCTAAAATTGAAGCAGGAAAACTTGATTTTGATATCATTGATTTCGATATCCGAATCACCCTTGAAGAGATCATTGAAATGATGACGCTCAAAGCAGATGAAAAAAATATTGAGCTGGCCTGTTTTATTCACCCTGATATTCCGGCTTTACTGAAAGGGGACCCTGGACGATTGCGTCAGATTCTTTTAAATCTGTGTACAAATGCCATTAAATTTACGGAAAAAGGATCTGTATCCATACGCCTTAATCTGAAAAATGAAACCCAGACCCATGCTGTTCTGCTGTTTGAAATAATAGACACCGGTATTGGTATCCCGAAAGACAGACAGGACCGGCTGTTTAAATCTTTTTCCCAGGTTGATTCATCAACGACTCGAAAATATGGTGGAACCGGGCTGGGCCTGGCCATCTCAAAGAAGCTTGCGGAAATGATGAATGGAAAAATCGGCATCACCAGTGAAACAGGAAAAGGATCAACATTCTGGTTTACTGCAGAATTTGAAAAACAACCTGTCCAAATACCATCTGTAACGATTGTCCCGGACATCCAGGGATTAAAAATTCTTGCGGTTGATGACAACAGGATCAACCAGGAAATAATAATCGCCTATCTGACATCCTGGGAATGCCGGCCAACAGTTGTTTCCTCCGGCGCACAGGCCCTTTCTCAAATGGAAATTGCCGCAGACCAAAACGATTCTTTCTCTCTTGCCATTTTTGATATGAATCTGCCGGACATGGATATTGAAATGCTTGTCAATCAAATAAAACAAAACAAAGCGCTTTGTTCCACCCGGATTATTACGCTCACCGCCAGCGGTTACAGAGGGGATGGCCTTAAAATGAAAGCACTTGGCATTGACGGTTATTTCAATAAACCCATCAAACAATCTGATCTTTACAATGCCATTGTCACGGTCATGGGAATGCACTTAAAAAATGATGAGCCCGGGCATGAAAAAACAATGGTCACACAATACACGCTCAAAGAATCGGAAAAACAAAATCTTCGTATCCTTCTGGCCGAAGATAATAAAATCAACCGAAAAGTTGCTGTGAACCTGCTTAAGAAATTCGGGTATCATGCAGAGATTGCCACAAATGGAAAAGAAGCTGTTGATTTACATTCTGCCCGGCCCTATGACCTGATTTTTATGGATATCCAGATGCCTGAAATGGATGGCCTTGAAGCGACCAAAACCATCCGGTCTTTAAAAGACGGATTTAAAAATGTTCCCATTGTCGCGATGACGGCCAATGCAATGAAAGGAGATCGTGAAAAATGCCTGTCAGCCGGAATGAATGATTATATCTCCAAACCGGTAAAACCCAAAAGCCTGCAGACAGCCATTATATCCTGGACAAAAAGCTGAACTATCCCCCCCTAACAATTGATCTGTCAATCTTGTATCAGCACCAGCCTGAAACCGATATTATCCGCCTGCATGGTTGGTATGGAATCATCTCTGGCTGTACAGCGGAGCATGTCAGCATTATCTGAAAAAGACCCGCCCCTGACCACACGGGAAGAGCCCCGTTTTTTATATTCAGGATTGTTTTTCCTGTGTCCGGCATAGGCTTTTTTATCATACACATCTTTGCACCATTCCTTGACATTGCCGCCCATGTCGTACAGGCCGATGTCATTGGGATAAAAACTGCCCACCGGAGCTGTCTGTCCGCGAAGTCCGGTATTGCTGCAGCTGCCGCAATTGGCATCGGGTCTGTCTTCATCCTCATCCCAGGGGTACGGCACTGATTTTCCGCCATTTCTGCAGGCATATTCCCACTGGGCATCGGTGGGCAGAGAAAATCGCTGCCCGGTGATGGCATTCAGCTCATGAATGAATCGTTCAACCTGCTCAAAGGACACATTTTCAACCGGATGATCCGGACGTGAATTAAACCGGGACGGATTGCTTCCCATGACGGTCTGCCACAGCCCCTGATCCACTTCATAAGCCCCCATCCAGAACCCATCCACACAAACGGTATGAACCGGTTTTTCCGGTTTAGAACATTTCCCGGCCCTTGAATGACACCCCATTTTAAAACATCCCTTGGGAATATAAACAAAGCGCATTCGCGTCACCGGTTCAATATAAACGGTCCCTTTTGAATATTTCGGCCCTGGCGTGTTATCAAAAGAAAGATCACATTTGCCGGAGTATTCCCACAACTTTAATTCTTCCCAGATTTTTTTTGCCCGGCCGGATCCTTGTTGATAGGCCTTTTCCACCCAGCATTTGGCCTTAAACGGATCCTTAAGCGTTCCTTCTCCATTAAAATAGGCAAGCCCCGTATCACACATGGCGTCCGCATCTCCCTGCCTGGCAGCCTCAAGGATTGAAGAAAAATCCGGACCTGCAGAGGAAACACCGGTTAAAAGCAATACAACAATTATGGTCAACACTATTTTTTTCATCTTTTCTCCGCGTTGTTAAAAAAGTTTATCATAAAAACGAACAGGACGGTAAACATTATTTGCTGCCAAAACCATAAATTGGGGTTGATAATCAGACGGTAACCGGTATAATTATTCATTCCCTGAAACGATTAACCTTTTCATTATTTTTTTAGAGGAGATAATAATTCATGGCCAGCTTAAAAGGAACCCTGACTGAAAAGAACCTGCTAACTGCATTTGCAGGAGAATCACAGGCAAGAAACCGTTACACATATTTTGCCAGTGCTGCAAAAAAAGAAGGGTTTGTCCAGATATCAGATATTTTCACCGAGACCGCAAACCAGGAAAAAGAACATGCCAAACGCTTGTTTAAATTTCTTGAAGGCGGCGAAGTTGAGATTACAGCGGCTTTTCCGGCCGGTGTCATTGGCTCCACACTGGAAAATTTAAAAGAAGCTGCCGCAGGAGAGCAGCATGAGTGGAAAATCATGTACCCTGATTTTTCCGCGATTGCCAGGGAAGAAGGGTTTGATAACATTGCCGATGTTTTTGAAAGTATAGCTGTTGCAGAAAAACAGCATGAAAAAAGATATGTTGCCCTGGCTGATAATGTTCAAAACGGCAGGGTCTTTAAAAAAGAGGCCACAACAAAATGGCGCTGCAGAAACTGCGGGTATGTACATGAAGGAGATGAAGCCGTTGAGGTTTGTCCGGCATGTGATCATCCCCAGGCGCATTTTGAGCTTCTGGCCGAAAACTGGTAAATTCGTTTGATTGACAAAGAATGAATAAGAACATATAGTTGCGGGATATGTTTTTGTATAACACTTAATTTAAGGACGATCATCATGGCAGAAAATATTATGGAAATCGAAGATGATGACTTTGAAGAAAAAGTCCTCAAATCTGATAAACCGGTTATGGTTGACTTCTGGGCTCCCTGGTGCGGACCCTGCAAGGCAATTGCACCCACAGTGGAAGCGCTTGAAAAAGAGTACGGAGACAAGATGGGCTTTGTCCAGATTAATGTGGATGATAATCCGGTCACTCCCAGCAAATATGGTGTCCAGGCAATCCCCACGCTGATTTTCTTCAAAAACGGAGAAATCGCTGACCAGATCACCGGAATGGTTGCTAAAGAAAAACTTGAAGAAACCATTAAAGGGGTCTTGTAAGGAGAGTGACAATGGCAAAGACGGATTATGATCTTGTCATCATCGGTGCGGGCCCGGCCGGTCTGACTGCGGGAATTTATGCAGCCAGGGCCAGAATGAACGTTCTGCTCCTGGAAAAATCCGTTCCCGGCGGCCAGGTGTTGATAACGGACTGGATTGAAAACTATCCCGGGTTTCCCGAAGGCATCTCCGGGTATGATCTGGTTGAAAAAATGAAACTCCAGGCAGAACAGATGGAGTTAAAAATCGAGACGGCTGAAGTTCATTCTCTTAATTTGTCAGAAGATATCAAAGAAGTTGTACTCAAGGACCGGACCATAAAAACCCGCAGTCTGATTATTGCCTCCGGGGCGTCCCCCAGAAAACTTGGGATTGGGGAAAAAAATTTCATGGGAAAAGGCGTCAGTTTCTGTGCCACCTGTGACGGGCCGTTTTTCAAAGATAAAATTGTTGTGGCTGTGGGCGGGGGAGACACCGCTGTCCAGGAATCGTTGTTTTTAACCAAATTTGCAAAAAAAGTCTACCTGGTTCATCGGCGGGATGAGCTCAGAGCAGCTAAAATTCTCCAGGAAAGAGCCTTTAAAAATGACCGGATCGAAATGGTCTGGGATACGGTTGCGACTGGTATTGAAGGACTGTTCAATGTTGAAGGCGTAAAGGTCAAAAACGTAAAAACCAACGAGGAAAAAACATTAAAAGCTGACGGGTGTTTCATCTGGGTGGGGATTTTACCCAATGCCGAGTTTTTAAGCGACGACATTGAAACCGATGAGTACGGATTTATCAAAACGGATCAAAACATGCAGACATCAGTTCCCGGTGTCTTTGCCGCAGGTGACATCAGAGATACGACATTACGGCAGATCGCCACTGCCGTGGGTGATGCGGCAATGGCTGCGGTCCGGGCTGAACACTATATTGAGAACAATTCATAATGAAAAAATTATTCCTGTTTTTTATTTTTGCTTTTCTTTTAACCGGCTGCGCCCTGTTTGAGTCTCCTGAATCCCAGATGGGAAAAAGTGTGGATGAGCTCGTTTCAGAAGGTTCATCCGCTTTTATGGACAAAGACTATAAAGCAGCGGTTAAGGCCTATACCGACCTGAAAGACTGGTATCCGTTCAGCCGGTATGCCATTCTGGCCGAGCTTAAAATTGCAGATTCCCACTACCATCTGGAAGAGTATGAAGAAGCCATTCTGGCCTATGAAGAATTTGAAAGAATGCACCCTAAGAATGAAGCGGTGCCCTATGTTGTTTTTCAAATCGGAATGTGCTGGTTTAACCAGATTGACACCATAGACAGGGATAACCTGCCTGCCTCAAAAAGTCGGGAAATTTTCAACCGACTGATAAAGCAGCACCCTGACAGCGAATATACCAAAAAGGCAAAAGAGAATATCAAGGTTTGCCTGGCAAACCTGTCCGGACATGAACTGTATGTGGCCGACTGGTATATGAAAACAGAACAGTATGCGGCCGCATTGAACCGGTATGAATACCTTGTTGAACATTACCCGGATTCAAAAGAAGCCAAACAAGCCATCCCAAAAATGGCCCTGTGCAAGACCCTGGTCCGGAAAAATAGCCAGCAACCATAAAAAATCTTTACTTTTCTTTTGCATTAATGTATTAATTGCAGGTTATCATTTTGTTGAAAAGAATTGTTTTAGGAGTATAAAAATGTCAAAAGAATGTGCCATTTGCGGAAAAAAACCAATGGTTGGCAACAATGTCAGCCATGCCCATAATCTGAATAAAAGACGCTTTAATCCAAACCTTCAAACCGTTCGTGCCGTAGTAAAAAAAGGCTGTGTCAGAAAAATTGATGCCTGCACAAGCTGCATTAAAGCCGGAAAAGTCACCAAAGCTTCATAGCGGTTTACCATATTCTGGTTCGGTCAGATCTGGTTAAAATTTTTAACAGACTGTCCGAACCTTTGTTTTTTTTACAATATTTTTGAGGCCAGTTCTGCCAGCTCAGAGCGCTCTCCTTTTTCTAGATTCACATGGGCATACACTTTCTGCCCTTTCATTTTTTCAATGATAAAGGCCATTCCATTGGTCTGGGAATCCAGGTAGGGGTGATCGATCTGGAAAATATCTCCGGTAAAAACTATTTTTGTTCCTTCACCTGCCCGGGTGATAATCGTTTTTACTTCATGGGGTGTCAGGTTCTGAGCCTCATCAACAATAAAAAAGACCTTTACAATGGACCGTCCCCGGATATAGGAAATCGGTGTAATAACAATCTTTTCTTCTTCAATGAGTTCTGAAATCTTTTTCGAACGACTGTTTTTTTCATTAAAATTATTCTGGATCACGGACAAATTATCATATAGCGGCTGCATATACGGATCAAGCTTTGAGGCCACATCTCCGGGAAGAAAGCCAAGATCCTTATTACTCAGAGGAACCACGGGCCGGGCAATAAAAATCTGCCGGTAAAACCGCTTGTTTTCAAGGGCAGCGGCCAGGGCCAGAAGGGTTTTTCCCGTGCCCGCCTTTCCGGATATGGTCACCAGGGGAATATCCGGATTGAGCATGGCATTCAATGCAAAAATCTGTTCTGAATTTCTGGGTTTAACACCACTGCAGGTTTTTGCCTGAAGCCGTTTAAGGGTCTGGCTGGTGCCGTCAAAAAAGGTTAACGCAGACCTGGAGCCGTTTTTTAATATCACATTCTCATTGGTATAAAACGACTCCTGTATCCCCAGACGCGTCACTTTTGTTTCATAGGGTTTGTGAAACAATTCTTCAAGTATCTCTTCCGGAACATTTTCCAGGGTTCTTAATCCCGTGTACATTTCAGAGAGATTTTCAACGTATTTTGAATGGTAATTTTCTGTTTTAAGACCGATGGACCGGGCACGCAGCCGTAAATTTACGTCTTTGGTCACAAAAATGACATTTTTAAAATCATGCTCTTTTGCCACGGTATAGGCAATATTTAAAATCCGGATGTCCGGCGTGATCACATTGAAATTTTTTTTAATTTTCTCTAAAAGAGGGGTTTCAAGCCGGATGGCTATTTTTCCTTCACCATTATCGATGGGAACGCCTCCGTTTAATATCTTTTCGCTGGACAATGCATCCAGGGTCCTTAAAAAATCCCTGGCATTGCAATTGATCACATCATTACCCTTTTTAAATTTATCCAGTTCTTCAATAACCGTAATAGGAATGAAAATATCGTTGTCTTTGAATTGATGTATGCAGGAACTGTCATGGAGAATAACGTTGGTATCCAGGATAAAGATTTTTCTCATAGGCTTTTTCCGCTTAAAGGTTGGATTCCATACTTAAAATCATAAATAAATATGAAAATTTTGTAAATCTTTTGTTGGAAAACAATAATATTAAAATAAGGAAAATGAGTTATTCAGTGCTTCGAATGATCCGCTTGACATCAGCCACTTTTTTTATCTTTCTGATATCAGACATGATTTTTCGAAGCTGATCAGAGCTCTCCACCATGATGGTAAAATAAAACAGGCAGATGCCGGTATCCAGTGTTTCAGTATTGGCGCTTAAAATATTGGTTTTATTCTTGGTGATTACCGTGGCAATATCGGCCAGAAGTCCAAACCGGTCCTCGGTCCGGATTTTAATGCTGGCCGGATAAGAGGAGGTTCCGTCAACACTCCATTGTACTTCAATCTGGCGTTCCTGGCTCATTTTCATGATATTCAGACAGGTTTTGCGGTGAATGGTCACGCCCTGGCCCTGGGTGATGTATCCAATAATGGGATCACCCGGCAGCGGGTTGCAGCATTTTGAAAACTTGACCAGAATATCATTGATTCCTTTAACGATAACACCTGTGCTTTCTTTTTTCCGTTTCCGGCTGACCAGTTTTTTAATCAGCCCGTCTTCGGGCTTTTCTTTCTTCTCCTGCTTATCTATATTGGGAACCGCTTTGTTCAAAACCTGCAGGGGCGTGAGTTTACCAAAACCGACATGGGCGATTAAATCATCCACGCTTTTAAATCCCAAGGTTTCTGCGACCTGTTTAATTTCCCCTGATTTTATCAGCGCATTAAAGTTCATACTCCGTTTTTTAAATGTTTTTTCACACATTTCCCTGCCCAGGGAATAACTTCTTTCTTTTTCCCTGGCATTGATCCAGGCGCGGATCTTTGTCCTGGCTTTGACGGTTTTAACAAAATTCAGCCAGTCCGGACTCGGGTTGTGGCCTTTTGTCGTTATAATTTCAATGGTGTTGCCGGTATTAAGCTTATGGGCCAGCGGTACCATTTTTCCGTTAACCTTGGCACCGGTGCATTCAGCGCCGACTTCGGTATGAATCAAGTAGGCAAAGTCAACCGGCGTAGCATCTTTGGGCAGGGTTTTTATCTCTCCTTGAGGAGTAAAAACATAAATTTCATCCGGATAAAGATCAATCCGGACGTTTTCCAGGAATTCATCCGGATCATGATAATTTTCCTGGTTCTCAACCAGGTTCCTGATCCATGCAAAAAGCTCCCCGGTATTTTTATCAATCTTGGTGCCTTCCTTATAGCTCCAGTGTGCGGCAATACCTGATTCAGCGATCCGGTCCATTTCCTTGGTCCGGATCTGGATCTCCACCCGCTCTCCTTTCGGGCCGATAACGGTGGTGTGGATGGACTGATACATATTGGGCTTGGGATTGCCGATATAATCCTTGATTTTATAGTAAATGGGTTTCCACATGGAATGGACCGCACCCATGGCGGCATAACATTGGGGAACCGTGTCCAGTATAATGCGGAAGGCAATAATATCGTAGACTTCATCAAAATCCAGGTTCTGGGAAAGCATTTTCTGGTAGATGCTGTAATGGGCTTTGTATCTGCCTTTTATATCACACTCAAGCCCCATCTCCGTCATTTTTTCATTCAGCTTTTCATTGACGTCCTTGATATAGTTTTCTTTTTCATGCTTTGCCTTGTTTACCAGAGCGTCGATGCGGTCATATTCATCTTTCCGTGTATAATAAAATGCAATTTCTTCAAGTTCGTATTTGATCCAGAAGATCCCCAGCCGGGCAGCAATAGGGGCGTAAATATCCAGGGTTTCCTGGGCAATGGCAGCCTGTTTTGCAGCTGTTTTGTGATATTTTAAAGTCCGCATATTATGAATGCGGTCTGCCAGCTTGATCAAAACCACCCGGATATCATCGGCCATGGCCAGAATCATTTTGCGCAGGCTTTCCGCCTGCTGGGCAATTTTTGTGGAAGACGGCAGGACAGACAGTTTGGTCACTCCGGAAACAATATGAGCCACACCGGGACCGAACATCTCTTCAATGTCTTCCCGCGTTGCCGGCGTGTCTTCAATCACATCATGAAGCAGGGCTGCGGCAATACTTTCAACATCCAGCCGCATATCTGCCAGAATATTGGCCACCTCGAGAGGATGGGACAGATAGGGCTCACCGGAAAGCCTGACCTGGCCTTCGTGAACCCTTGCCGAATAGATATAGGCACGATCGATTATATCCAGATCCTGAGCCGGATTATAGTCTGATATCTTGTCAAGTATGTCCGTTATTCTGATCATTGATACAGCCGCTGGTGACCTTATATTTAATACGCCTTGGCAAAAAGAACCCGCCGCGAACTTGAATTATCGCAATAAATACATTTTCCCTCTTCCGTGGGGCTGTCAAAGGGGATGCAGCGGATTGTCACGGAAAGCTCCTGTTTTATTTTGGCCTCGCAGTCGTCGGAACCGCACCAGTGAGCCCGGACAAAGGCACCGTTATGGTAACCCTTTGCCTTTTTATACACCTTATAAAATTCCTTTTTGTCATCTATTTCAAAGGTATTTTCTTTTTGCCGGCTGACAGCCCGGTTAAACAGGTTGTTCTGGATATTATCCAGGGTATCCGTAATCTGTGCAATAAATTCTTCCCTGTTTATTGATTCTTTTTCATGGGACGGGTTATCCCGCCTGGCCATGAAAACCGTATTCTGCTCAATGTCCCTGGGTCCCAGCTCGATACGCACGGGAATCCCTTTTTTCACCCATTCCCATCCCCTGGCCCCGCCGATATCCCGGCCATCGATTTCAACTTTTACTTTTTCACCATGAAAGAGGTTTTCTTCCAGGGCATCTTTTAATGCCCCGGCACTGTCCAGGACCTCTCGGTTGTCGGTTCCTTTTTTAACAATGGGAAGAATCACGACATGGGAGGGTGCAATCCTGGGGGGAAGGACCAGTCCGTCATCATCTGAATGAACCATGATCATGCCGCCGATCATCCGGGTGGAGATTCCCCAGGAGGTCGTCCATGCATAGGCTTCTGTTCCTTCTTCATTTTGGAATTTGATATCCGATCCCTTGGCAAAATTCTGGCCCAGAAAATGGGATGTCCCTGCCTGAAGGGCACGTTTATCCTGCATCATGGCTTCAATGCACGTTGTATTTTCAGCCCCGGGAAACCGCTCTGACGGGGTTTTTTTGCCCCGGATCACCGGCATGGCCAGATGGTCCTCTACAAATCTGGTGTAAACATCAAGCATCTGCATGGTCCGGTCTTTAGCTTCCTGTTCCGTGGCATGGGCGGTATGGCCTTCCTGCCATAAAAATTCACTGGTTCTTAAAAACATCCGGGTACGCATTTCCCACCGGACAACATTGGCCCACTGGTTTATAAGTATGGGAAGATCCCGGTAGCTGGATGTCCATCTGGCCATGGATTCGCCGATAATGGTTTCAGATGTGGGCCGGACAATCAAAGGTTCGGTCAGTTTTCCGGCCGGTTTAAGGCCGCCGCTTTCTTCGTCCGGCTCCAGCCGGTGATGGGTGACCACGGCACATTCCTTGGCAAACCCTTCCACATGTTCGGCCTCTTTTTCAAGGTAACTGAGCGGAATAAACAATGGAAAATAGGCATTTTTCACCCCGGTCTCCTTGAACATGGCATCCACCTGACGCATGATGTTTTCCCAGATGGCATATCCCCAGGGTTTGATTACCATACACCCCCTGACCGGTGAATTTTCCGCCATATCCGACGCTTTGACCACTTCCTGATACCAGGCCGGATAATCCTGCTCCCGGGTGGGTGTGATGGCTGTTTTAATCTTTTTCCCCATTTGATTCCTCCAAATTTTCCGTCATAATGTCAATTTCTTCTAGCAGCTGATCCACAAGTTTATCCTGGTCGATTTTCCGGATGACGCGCCCTTTTTTAAATAAAATTCCTTTGCCGTCACCGCCTGCAATGCCGATATCGGCTTCCTTTGCTTCTCCGGGACCGTTCACCGCACAGCCCATAATGGCAACTTTAATCTTAGAAGACCGCTCAAGTAAAGCCTTTTCTGTCTTCTGGGCAATATCAAAAAGATCTATTTTACATCGCCCGCAGGTAGGACAGGAAATCAATTCCGGTCCCCGGCTCCTGATACCCAGTGCCCGTAAAATTTCATACCCGGTCCGGACTTCTTCCACCGGATCCCGGGTGAGTGATACCCTCAGTGTATCGCCCAGGCCTCCGGCCAGGAGCATGCTGATCCCGATGGCTGATTTTGTGATCCCGGCAATCAGGCCTCCTGCTTCAGTCACGCCGATATGAAACGGCACATCTGTTTTTTGGGCCAGCAGCCGGTAGGCTGTTACTGTCCGTTCAACATCCGATGCCTTGAGCGATACCTTTATCTGATAAAAATTTAAATCTTCAAGCATATGGATATTGCGAAGCGCACTTTCAACCATGGCTTCAGCTGTGGTGCCAAGCCGCTGCTCAATCTCTTTTTCCAAAGATCCTGCGTTCACACCGATTCGGATGGGAATATCATGATCAACAGCGCAGGCCACAACCTGTTTGACCTTGTGTTGTTCACCGATATTGCCCGGGTTGATTCGTAAGGCGTCTGCGCCGGCTTTTGCCGATGCCAGGGCCAGCCGGTAATCAAAATGAATATCAGCGATCAGGGGAATCGTGATCTGTTTTTTTATCTGTTCAATGGCCAGGGCCGCATCCATGTCCGGAACAGCCACACGAATAATCTCGCACCCTGCTCTTTCAAGGGCCTGGATCTGATTTACCGTAGCTGCCACATCCCGGGTATCGGTGTTGGTCATGGACTGAACACTCACCAGTGCATCAGAACCGATCTTCATCTTTCCAATATGGATCTGCCGGGTTTTACGCCGTTGTTGAACCAGGGACATGCCTTTAATTCTTTCAATTTATAAAAAGTAAAAGCTTACAGCATTTCCCTCAAACTGTAAGCTAAAAAATTCCACCTTTACTTGTTAAAAGATACCAAACCTGTTCTTTTAATTCAAGGTAACTTTTATCATTACCCGAGGATCCGTGCCGGGCATTACTTGCTCGTTAACCGGTGTACCGGAAGGTGCTCTCTTCTCTCAGCCCCTTTCCATTGCTCAGGAGGGGCGGCCTGCATGAAACTTTTAATTCGGTCCAGATAGGATTGGTACAGTCTGCTTGGGCAATCCTTTTCAAGCGCGCTGATGATCTGAAACGCTTTTTCAAAATCCCGGGTATGATAGGCAGCAATACCTTCATCAAAGGCCCGGGTCTGCAGTTCAATTGTTTTGGACGGGATACCTTCACACAGCGGTTCATACAGGTCAACCGGCTCCTGCCGGCCCTTTACCTGAACTTTATCAATGAACCGGCAATAAAAAATATCGCTGATCAAACCTTTTGTTGCTTCGGAAATAAGAATGGTTGTGCCATAGTTTTTATTTGCCCCTTCAAGCCGTGATGCCAGATTGACATTATCCCCCATTACGGTATAGTCAAACCGCTGCCGGCTGCCGAAATTACCCACACTCATCAGACCGGAATTAATGCCGATGCCCACAGCAATCCGTGGCAGGCCTTTTTTCCTGTAAATATGATGAATTTGATCCAGTTCCTCCTTAAACTGCAAGGCTGTCCGGACGGCATTTTCTGCATGATCCGGATCATCTTTGGGCGCCCCCCAGAATGCCATTATGGCATCGCCGATAAACTTGTCAACCGTGCCGTTGTTCTTCAGGATCACCTGACTCATCCGGGTTAAAAAATCATTCATGAAGTTTCCAAGATCCTTGGAGTTCATTTTCTCTGAAAGCGTTGTAAACCCTCTGATATCACAGAAAAAAACGGTCAATTGCTTTTCTTCACCAGCCAGGGAAAGCGCACCCGGGTTTTTGATCAACTGCGCCACAACATCAGGAGCAACATAGTGGGAAAATGCTTTTTGAATAAACCGCTTGGATTTTTTTTCCCAGAACGCGTTAAACACAGTGATAAAAAGTAAGATCGCAGCACAGCATAACATGGGAAAGGTCAATCCGACATACCGGTTGTTGAGAAAAAAATAATAATAATTCCAGACAAATACTCCGATAAAAAAGACTATGGCTCCCGCACTGCCGGCCAGTGGTCCCAGGATCGACAACACCAGCGACAGGGACAGACCGCCCGCGATAAGCAGGGTATAATTCAGGCCGATCTCGGTGAGCCGGTCATAAACAAAGGGATCCGATTGGATAAGATTATCAACAATGGTGGCATTAACCTCAACACCGGGAAATGCATTTGAATACGGTGTGGCCCTCAGATCAAACAACCCGGCAGAGGAGGTGCCGACCAGAACAAATTTATCTTTCAGATCAAAGCGTTCCGGTTCATTGATGATATCCACGGCAGACAGATAGGAGAATGTTTGAACCGGCCCCCGGTAATTGACAAAGATCTGGCCCTTTCCGTCAGTGGGAATCACCTGATTTTCAATCCCGATCCCCAGAACCGGACGTCTGGGCTGTTTTATTTTTTTTGAGGCAAAAAGAGTCACGGCGGAGCGTTTCATACCGATCCTGAAAACTTCAAGTGCCATGGAAGGATACGGTATCCCGTCCATAATCATGAACAACGGAACCTGCCGGGTCATGCCGTATTCATCCGTAAAGACATTGATAAACCCCTCACTCTCCGCCTGAGCCACGGACGGATGATTGACCACGGCCCGGTAGGCATGAATCAGGGAAAGGTCAGTGAAATTAATTTTATCCGGCTGGATGCGGATGACTCCGGACGGGAACGGAAGGGCTTCCGGGGTTTTCAATCCGTCATTTCTGAACTCAAAGCCATATCCCAGAACCGTCGGACCCGAGGACAGGGCTTGCCCGAATGCAGCATCATAGTCAAGTGACGGATCGGTATCCAGGTCTGCCAGCAGGTCTTTGGGAATTCTTGTTCGCAGGGAGGTCTCCAGGTCTTTAAAAAAACGGGCCGGAGAGGTCCGGTCCTGTTCTGCAAAAATGATATCAAAACCGATGGCCCGGGCTTTGCCGTCAATAAGATTCTGAGTAAGCCGGGCCAGAATATTTCTCGGCCAGGGCCACTGCCCGATCCTGCCTAAACTTTTCTCATCAATATCCACGATCACCACCTGACCTGAAACAGGCACAGCGCCCCTGATCCTGAACATGATATCCATGGTCCGGTGATCAACCACCTCTACCAGGGCCGGTTTTTCATGACCGGACAAGTATAGCAGCACACAGGCGAAACAAACAAGAACACAGCCTATGAAGAATGAAGCACGGTTCATCATCTGATTTTTTTATTGTCCTTCCATTCAGTTGCCGTGCCTGGTGCAAGGGTTACCGGTTGCCGCCGAAAATACCGTGATACTGGGTGCCGCCGGCCGTTTCAGCGGAAAATTTTCCACCCACAGCCTCGGCATTGGGCCCGTAAAATGCGCCTGAAACACCCGTATTCGCATTAACATCTCCTATTATATCCGCACTGAAACCATTGGCGGTGACAGTGCCTGTACCACTATCTATTGAAAGTGCAACCTGGTCAAACACTATAGATCCGGTTACCGGGTTTGCTGCAACTGAATCAAAGTCAATGGTCAGATTTGTGACGCCATTTGTCATCTGGGTCATCTGGCTGGTATTATCAAACATCACGCCTTCGGCTTTTCCCGTATAGGTCCCGACAAAATTGGTACTGATAAAGTTCGTGGAAACGGTTGTTGAAGGAGTTCTTTCTCCTGCTATCCACAAAGAACCCGGCACATGGATATGATAGTCCTTGGCGTCGAACGGGTCTGAATAGGCAGCCTCCCAGTATCCCCAGGTGGTATACGAGGAAAGGGCTGCTTTTCTTGATGTAACCATAAAATTACCGTGGGTTTTCAATCCGCCGGTACTGCTGCTGATGGTAACCACATTGCTGCCGCTCAATGTGGCGGCCATGGTATGATCATCAATATACACTGAATCAGCGGTTCCCCCGCCGATGGTCATGGCGTTTATGGTATTGCCGATGTTATTAAAATCTTCGCCGGTCATGGTTCCGGAAATCGTACCGGTATCCTTGTTGACGGCAAGGGAAAAATCACCTGAACCGCCGGCACCTGTATTTGTAAATACCCGCCGGTCGGTGTTTGGCGCATCCATATCTTCGCCCACCCCGACATAAAACCCTTCCCAGGATTCTGACCCCGTGGAATGGGTGGCTGATGATTGAAAGGTTGCAGCTATAATATCCGACCAGGGATGCAGACTGGTCTGATTCTGAATTTCAACATCATTCCCCCCAAGAGCAAGGCCGAGTCCTGCCCGGGATGATCCGTAAAACTGGCCGAATGACTCAGAACCGCTGAGAGCCGTAACCGGACTGCCCGGCAGATTATCCGATCCCAGTACTTTAATATTACTAATCCCGCCGGTGGCCGTCACATTGCCGAAAGCAAATCCAGTGC
>JBNKNP010000493.1:0-7406 GCA_050293905.1 Desulfobacteraceae bacterium
GATATCCGCGAGGATTTTATGAAAGATCCCCAGGGTATTCCATCGGGCATGGATAAAGTCAATTATCTGGAAATGTTGATGAATCAGGTGTTGATTGAACAGCCCGCATTTGATCTCCTGGTCATGGGCCGCCAGGAAGGCCAGGGATGTTATTGCATGGTCAATAATATACTGAACCGGTTTGCCGATGAACTGGAAAGCAATTATCAATATCTTCTGGTGGATAATGAGGCCGGTATGGAACACCTAAGCCGCAGAACCAGCGGCCGGGTGGATATGCTGCTCATGGTCACTGACTATGCCTTAAGGGGACTGCGGGCCGTAGGAAGGATCAATGAAATGCTGGGGGATCTGAAAATTGAGGTCGCCAATAAAGGGCTGATTGTCAACCGGGCACCTGAAACATTAAGTCAGGTTTTTTTAGATGAGGTACAACAGATCGGGGTCCCGATTATCGCCACCATTCCGGATGATAATAATCTGCTTGAATTTGATATGGAAAGGCGGTCTTTGATTGAACTGGATGAGGATTCACCGGCTGTGGCTGCAATTCACAAGACCATGGAAAAGGTAAAGAAGGTTATTGGTTAGGTAACTACTGGTTGGATTTTATGGGACATGTATTTGATTTTAAGGAAGCCAATCGTTATGATACCTGGTTTGAGCAGGCAGGGAACCGGCATGCGCTGGAACTTGAAATCAAATTAATGCTGCATCTGCTGGCCCCGGAAAGAGGGCAGCGGGTTCTGGATATCGGATGCGGAACCGGCATCAGCCTGGAACCGCTTCTGGATAGAGGACTGTACCTGACAGGCATTGATCCGTCCCCGTATATGCTGGATATTGCCGGAAGAAGGCTGGGCAGCCGGGTGGACCTGCACCGGGGGGTGGCAGAAGACCTGCCGTTTGACGATAATTCCTTTGACTGCGCAGTCCTTTTTACCAGCCTGGAATTTACAGACCGGCCGGCCAAGGCCATTGAAGAGGCCTGCCGGGTGGCAAAAGACACACTGGTTCTTTGTGTGTTAAACCGGTACGCCCCAATGAACATGGCCAGGCGGCTTAAAGGTTTTTTTATCCCCAGTATTTATTCTTCAGCCCGGTTTTTCAGTATATGGGAACTTAAGCAGATTATAACGGCCATGCTGGGCACAGTCCCGGTGAAATGGCGGACAACATACCAGTTCCCGTTTATCCGCGGCAGGCTGGCTGGGGGTATTGAAAACAACACTTTGATCCAACGATCCTTTTTAGGAACATTCATCGGCATGCGGATCAAACCGGTGCCCAAATTCCGAACCCGGCCATTGCTGCTCAGGGTGGGGAAATCAAAATCGTATAACCCTGCCACGGGCCTGGCCACCCGGATGAGGTCTGAATAACCCCGCAATGAGGCCAAACTATTGGAGATGTCTGGATAATGGAAGCACTGCTGTATGACCATTTGGAGAACAACCAGGTCAGATGCCGGGTCTGCAATCATTTTTGCCGTATCAAACCGGGCAGAAGAGGAATCTGCGGCGTACGGGAAAACCAGGATGGCAAACTTGTTTTCCTGGCCTATTCAAAAGTGATTGCCGCAAGCGTGGACCCCATTGAAAAAAAACCGGTTTACCATTTAAAGCCGGGCTCTTTTTCCTATTCCATTGCCACGCCGGGCTGTAATTTTAAATGTGATTTCTGCCAGAATGCAGACATCGCCCAGATGCCGGCAGACAGCAGCGGGATGATCCAGGGCAGGAAAATTGCCCCTGAAAAAATTGTTGCCGATGCTGTAAAAACCGGGTGTGACAGTATCGCCTACACCTACACCGAACCCACCATATTTTTCGAGCTCGCCTTAGACTCTGCACGGCTGGCTAAAAAAGAAGGATTGCACAATATTTTTGTTACCAACGGGTACATGAGCCCGGATGCCCTTGACCTGCTCTCCGGCGTATTGGATGCGGCCAATGTGGATTTAAAATCCTTTGACCCGGAATTTTACAAAAAATACTGCAAGGCAAGTCTTGGGCCGGTGAAGGACAATTTAAAGCAAATGAAAAAAATGGGTGTCCTTGTGGAGATTACCACACTATTAATTCCCGGGTTAAATGATGATACAGAGCAGATCAATGCCATGGCCGGATTCATTGCCGATGACCTGGGCCCTGAAACGCCCTGGCATATTTCACGCTTTCATCCTGCTTACCGGATGACGGACCGGCCGGTCACGCAGGCTGCTGCATTGGAAAAAGCGTATGAAGCAGGGAAACAGGCCGGCTTAAGATATGTCTATATTGGAAATCTTCCCGGTCATTTCAGTGAACATACCCGCTGTCATTTTTGCAGTAATATAGTGGTGCAGCGGCACGGGTACCAAATTAAAAATTATTTAAAACAGGACGGCAGGTGCCCGGAATGTGATACACCGGTCCATGGCATTTATTTGTAAGGGGTCACATGTCATAATGGATCAGGGACCGGGCAGGAAAGATAAAATGAAGTTAAATGAAATGAATATATTTTCAAAACAAAAAATAGAGGATTACGCAAAGATGATTAAGTTTTCCCACACCATCTTTGCCTTGCCGTTTGCCTTGTCCGCCATGGTCATGGCCTGGGAAACCCATCCTGTCATACCGGGCGATATTTTCTGGATTCTTCTGGCCATGGTGGGGGCACGGTCTGCTGCCATGGGATTTAACCGGATCGTGGATGCAGACATTGATGCGAAAAACAAGCGGACAGCCATCAGGGAAATTCCGGCCGGTATCCTGTCCGGCAAAGAGGCCATGGCATTTGTGGCCGGCTCTTCCCTGGTTTTTATTTTTTCAGCAGCCATGTTGTCGGGCCTGTGCTTTTATCTGTCTATTCCCGTGCTCTTTCTGCTGTTTTTTTACTCTTATACCAAACGCTTTACCCGGTACTGTCATCTCTATCTGGGGTTTGCCATCAGCCTTGCGCCCATTGGCGCCTGGGTGGCCATTACCGGAACATTGTCCTTAAGCGTGGTCTTTTTAAGCCTGGCGCTTTTTACCTATATATCCGGTTTTGATATCCTTTATGCCTGCCAGGATATTGAGTTTGACAGGGACCAGGGCCTTTTTTCCCTGCCGGCCAAAATCGGGGCACGAAAAGCCATGAAGATCTCAAAAGTGCTTCATGGCCTGACCCTGGTCTTTTTATCCGCCATGCACATCAACTTTGGCATGCACCCGGTGTTCTGGCTGTTTATCGTTTTGATCGGTCTATTGCTCGTGATTGAACACCGCCTGGTCAAACCGGATGATCTGACCCATATCAATGTGGCCTTTTTCCATATGAATTCAATCATATCCGTATCCTTGCTTATCGGTGTCCTGTTACAGGGGGTGTTAAAATGAATGAGAAACAATTTATTGTGGCCATCAGCGGTGCTTCAGGCGCTGTCTACGGCATTCGCCTGATCCGGGCCATGATCCTTGCAAAAACAAAGGTGATGGTTATCCTGACCGATGCCGCTAAAGGGGTGCTGGCCCATGAAATGGGAGTTGATCCCAAGACGCGGTTTATCGAGTATCTGTCCGGATATGAAGACGGCCTGGACCCCCATGCCCATGTACAGGTGTTTTCCCAGCACCAGATGGCCAGCGAACCGGCCAGCGGATCCTTTATCCATTCCGGCATGGTGGTCTGTCCGTGTTCCATGAAAAGCCTTTCCGCCATTGCTGCCGGGTATTCAGACAACCTGCTGACCCGGTCGGCAGATGTCAGTTTAAAGGAAAAACGGCCGTTGATCCTTGTGCCCAGGGAAACCCCCTTTAACCTGATTCACCTTGAAAATATGAAAACACTTACCCGGGCAGGCGCCGTGATAATGCCGCCGAATCCAAGTTTTTATTCATTTCCAGAAACCATTGAGGACCTGGTGGATACGGTGGTGGCAAGGATACTGGATCATCTTGAGATCCAACATACGCTTGTGCCGAGGTGGAAGGCTTGATTCACCCGCCCCTGTCTGAACAGGCTGAATCTATTTTAGCCCGGCTCACTGAAAACGGGTTTAAGCCGTACATTGTGGGCGGCGCGGTTCGGGACGCTCTCTTAGACAGATCCTCAGGGGATGTGGATATCCTTTCTCTGGCTGATTTGAAGCAGATCCGGGACTTGTTTGCGGACCGGAAGGTTAAAATTGCCGGCAGAACCTTTCCGGTCTGCCTGGTCAACGGCATTGAGGTGGCTGCTCCCCGGCAGCCCAAAGACCTGACCAATTTTCCTGAATCAGACCTGGGACACAGGGATCTGACCATCAACGCCATGGCTCTGGACCCTGAGACCGGGAAATTCATCGACCCTTTCAACGGCCGGCAGGACCTTGAAAACC
The DNA here is from genome assembly GCA_050293905.1 of Desulfobacteraceae bacterium. Taxonomy (GTDB): domain Bacteria; phylum Desulfobacterota; class Desulfobacteria; order Desulfobacterales; family Desulfobacteraceae; genus Desulfobacula. Next base: position 4,346 of record JBNKNP010000493.1, read on the forward strand.
GGGTGATCCGCTTTACCCGGAATCCTGAAGACAGGATTGAGGAAGATCCGGTCCGCATGATCCGGGCCTGCCGGTTTGCAGCCCTGCTGGACGCCGGGTTTGATCCGGCATCCCAGGCTGCTGTGGCCTTGGCGGCTGAACGTATTGCGACCCAAGCCGCCCCGGAAAGAGTGCGCCTGGAAATTTTTAAAGCCATGACAATGAAACAGCCGTCCCTTTTCTTTAAGACTCTGCAGCGAACCGGTCTGCTGAAATTTATTTTCCCCAGCCTGGACCGCTGCCTGGATCTGGACGGCGGCCCTCACCATGGTGAAACCGTGTTTGAGCACTGCCTGCTGGTGGGGGATGCCCTGCCTGCAGACCGCCCCCTGCTTCGGCTTGCAGGCTATCTGCACGATACGGGAAAATTTGATGCCGCCAGGATAACTGACGGTAAACTAACCTTTGTTGGCCATGAGAATGAAACCTCTGCTTTGGAAAAGGACCTTGAGAAGTTAAAATTTTCCAATACAGACACGGCCTTTCTCATTGCCGTGTTCAAATCCCACATGAGGCCGCTGGATGAGCTGACAACGCCCAGGGCCGCCCGCAGGCTGCTGGTCATGCTCAAAGAATACGGCCTGGACTTTCGGGATTTTCTGCGCATGAGACTGGCAGACCGGAAAGGGAACTTAAAGAAAGATCCCTATACCTTTGGTGAAATTAAAATCAAGCTGAAAAAACTGCTGGATGAAATCCATGCGTCTCCCTTGTTTGGTGTGAATCAGTTAAAGATCACCGGAACGGAGATTGCCGGTATTTTCGGTGTATCTCCGGGACCTCAAATCGGGAAAATTAAACAGATGCTCTTTGAACAGGTGCTGGACGATCCAACATTAAACACAAATGAAAAATTAAAGAATATATGTCTTTCCTTGAAAATAAAAAAATAGTCCTCTTTCTGGGCTGCCTGGCGATCTTTTTTCCCGGCGCCTTTGTCTTTGGCTTTCCAGGTGTCATGGCATCTGAATGGCAGGTCATGTTCCAGGCAAACAAAGCCCAGATCGGCCGGTTGATGTTTTTTATCCTGGCCGGCACCGGTGCTGCCATGTACCTTGCCGGAAAACTCCAGGAAAAATTTGCATATCATCAGGTGATTTTCACGGGCAGCCTGGTCTGCTCTTTGGCCACCTTTTTTGTGGGCCATGCCGCAAGCATGAACCAGGTGTATGTCTGGGCATTTATCGAAGGGTTTTTCTGCGCCTTTGTCTATATCCCCTGCCTGACTCTTTTCCAGGGGCTTTTTCCTGAAAACAAAGGATTGATTACCGGGATTGTTAATCTGACATTCGGCGGGGCTGCCGCAGTCATGTCCCCGGTTTTTACTTATTTTCTGGTCTCAAAAGGCTATGGGTATACCTCAAATTTTGCAGCCATTGTCTCCCTTTGCATGGGCACTGCTGCCGCCTTTTTTGTCAGAGTCCCGGAAGGGAAGGGAGGGCAGAACAGAAAACCGGTTCCAACGCTGTCACTCAAACAAACCATTAAGCTGTCGTCGTTCTGGTATCTCTGGTTTGTCTGGGCACTGGCCGGGGCATCGGGTATTTCTTTGATTGTGCTCACGTCTTCTTTCGGACAGCACCTGGGATACGGCATCACCCAGTATGTTTATATGCTGACCTGTTTTAATATCCTCAACGGGATCGGCAGGCTGGTCTGCGGCAGGCTGGCGGACCAATATTCCAAGCAGCGGATCATGATGACGGTGTTTGTCATGGCTGCCGCTGCCTATGCCCTGCTGCCGGCGGCGCACAGCATTTATCCGGCGTCTTTTCTGGCCTGTTTTGTGGGACTTGCCTTCGGCGTATTGTTCACGGTGTCCGCACCCCTGGTGACGGATGTCTTCGGCCTTGAAAATTTCGGCCGCATTTTCGGGCTGGTGTTTACGGCATACGGATTTTTCGCGGGATTTTTAGGGCCCTGGCTGTCCGGAATTATCCTGGATGCCACCCATTCCAACTATACGATTGTCTTTTGGATGTTCTCAGGATTTTACCTGATTGCTTCCATCCTGATTTTAAATGTCAGACCTTTGAAACAGACATGAATGAAAAATTGAAAATAAAAAAAATAAAACAATGGAAATGAAAAACGACTGCCTGGTCTGCTGTGCCAGGGGAAGCCTGGATACGGCCAGACTGGCCACCAGCGATGAAAAAGCGCAGCTTGAAATTGTCCGGATAGTGTTAAACCACCTGGCTGCCATGGATACGGCCTGTCCGCCGCCGCTCGTGGCAGAATTTATCCACCAGACCGTTGAAAGCATAACCGGTGTAAAAGATCCGTATAAAGCACTTAAAAAAAAGTATAATGACTTTTCCTTAACTCTTTTTCCCGAACTTGAGCAGATGAGCAGGAACGGCTCTTTTGAGACTGCCGTCCGTCTGGCTGTCGCAGGAAATATCATTGATTTCGGCACGCATAACAGTGTTGGGAAAAAAAAGGTGCTTAAAACCATTGAGCATGCCCTTACCTGCCCGGTCCATGCAGACATGGCCCGGTTTAAATCTGCCTGTCAAAGGGCGGATAAGATCTTATGGCTGGCAGACAATGCCGGTGAAATTGTGTTTGACAAGCTGCTTCTGGCAAAGCTGGATACAGAAAAAATCATCTATGCCGTGCGCGGCGGTCCCACCCAGAATGATGCCACCCTGTATGATGCGCAATATACCGGTATCACAAAAATGGTTCAGGTGATTGATACGGGGGCCGCCATCCCGGGTGTGATTTTAGAGCATTGCTCGGATGAGTTTAAATGCGCATTTCACAGTGCAGACCTGATCATATCCAAGGGCCAGGGGAATTTTGAAACCCTTGAACCCGGCGATGACCGGATGTTTTTTTTATTCAAGGCAAAGTGTCCGGTGGTGGCAGACCATGCCCGGGTAAAGCTTGATGATATCGTCATCAGGCAGGGCAGCCAATAAAGTACTTGCAAACCATTGTGAACCAGGGATATAAGAGCGTTACACCGTACATAATTTTAAGGAAATCAACAGGGACAAGGGACAATGAGCGACAT
>JBNKNP010000494.1:0-5506 GCA_050293905.1 Desulfobacteraceae bacterium
GCCACCAGGATCTCTGGCCTTTGGCTGATTTCTCTGCCCAGAATTAATTTTTGAATGTTGCCGCCGGACAGATTCCCGGCCTGGCTGTGGATGGAATGGGTTTTGATTTTAAAATCATCTGCCAGAGTTTTTGCATGTTCCTTTATCCGGTCATATTTGAGAAAAAATTGTTTTGAAAATTTTTTCAGGTGATGCTGCTTTAAAACGGCATTGTCATAGACACTGAGCCCTGGAACGATTCCGAACCGGATCCGTTCTTCAGGTACATGGGATATCCCCTTGTCATAGACGTGGCGGGGAGATGTGTTGCTGATTGTATCCTTGTTCATCCGGATGGTACCGGCTTGGACGGGACGGATACCGGTTAATGCTTCGGCCAGTTCACGCTGGCCGTTGCCGGACACTCCTGCAATCCCGAAAATTTCATTTTTAAACAGGGTGAAGGACAGGTCGTTGACAGCAGGAATGCCTTTGTCACCTGCCACATGGATGTGATCAACAGTTAAAACAGGATTGCCGCGATTGATTTTTTCCTTTTTGATATTGAACACCACGTCCCGGCCGACCATCATCCGGGCAAGGGCGGCTTTGTCGATTGAGGCGGTGTCTGCTTTTCCGGCAATTTTTCCTTTTTGGAGCACAATGACCCGGTCACAGATATTGATGATTTCATCCAGTTTGTGAGAGATGAAAATAATCATATGCCCCCGGGCTTTCATCTCTTTTAAGATGGATATCAATTCCTGGATTTCCCGGGGGGTCAGCACAGAGGTGGGTTCGTCAAAAATCAGCAGATCCGCACCATTGAGCAGGGCTTTTATGATTTCAATCCGCTGCTGTTCTCCGGCAGACAACTGCCAGACGGGTTTGTTCAGATCAATGTTGAAATCAAATTGTTTTGAAAAGGATAATACTTTTTCCCTGATTTTAATTTTTGGGAAAAAAAAGGGGGTGTGCCGGTATCCCAGGGCAATGTTCTCCAGAACAGTATGATTCTGGATCAGCATGAAATGCTGGTGTACCATGCCGATGCCCTGGCGGATGGATTCCACAGGGCTGTTGATCCGAACGGGTCTCCCATTGATCTTGATCCGGCCGGAATCCGGCTGGTAAAGGCCGTAGAGGATGTTCATCAAGGTGGTTTTCCCGGCCCCGTTTTCACCCAGAAGCCCCAGGATTTCCCCCGGGTGCAGGTCAAGACTGATATCCTGATTGGCCGGAATGCCGTGAAATGATTTACAGATGTCCTCCATTTCAAGGCGGTTTATTTTTTGTGTCATGGGTGGGCAAAAAAGCCGGGATTTCTCCCGGCTTTTTTTACTATCTTTAATTATTCCGGAATGGATCCGTCAACATTATCCACATAATACATCATGGAGAGAAGATCGTCTTTGGACGCAGTCTGCCCCTCGGGTATTTTCAGCGTGCCCTGGTTGTCATAAATCGGGCCTGCAAAGGGATCAAAAAATTCAACACCCTGTTTCATCTGGTCATATCGTTTTACCACCAGGTCATAGGCAGAGATATTTTCACCGTCACCGGCGTCGATCATGACAGCTTTCAGATCATCAATAAATTTGGGGTTGATGATGTCGGTTTCACTGCCGCCCAGGATGACTGCTTTTTCTTTGGCCAGCCACCAGATATCCTCGTTGGTCCAGGTTTTGTTCTGGATATCACCGATGATCTGTGCATACATGCCGCCCCAGTCCATGAGCTGGCCTGAGACCACTGAATCTTTTCCATAGGACTGCATGGGTGAATAATGGCTGAATGTATAGATCTGTTCTCCTTTTTCAGAATGGCGCTGCCCCACTTCAACTACAGACGGGGTGTCTTCGGTAAAGGCCAGGGCATCGCAGCCCTCGGCAATGAGTGCTTCAGCCGCCTCTTTTGCCTTGTCCGGTCCGTACCAGGCATAAATCCATTTGACATACACTTTTGCCTGGGGGTTTGCTGTTTTAATTCCCAGGGCATAGGCATTGATGTGCCGGATCAGTTCAGGAATGGGAAAGGCTGCTACGTAACCGATTTTATTGGTTTTTGTCAGCGCTCCGGCCATGATGCCGTTCAGGTAGTACATCTGGTACAGGTCCCCGAAATAAGTGCCCACGTTATCAGAGCGTTTAAACCCGGAACAATGCATGAAGAGTTTATCCGGATACCGGGTGCCGGCGGCAATGGTGTCTTCCATAAAGGGAAAACTGGTGGTAAACACCACATCACAATTCTGCTGCTGGACCAGACGGTCTATGATCCGGGCGCTGTCTGCCGGTGCAACAGATTCAACATAAACGGTTTCAAGCCAGGGATATTGTTTTTCCGCATACTGCCGTCCCAGGTCATGGGCATGTGACCAGCCGTAATCGCCCACCGGACCGACATATATAAATCCTGCTTTGAGTTTTTGGGGGGCAGTGGTTTTTTCAACTTCATTTTCCATGGCAAGTTCATTCACCTTCTGGGTCAGCATATCCACTTTTTGTGTTAATTCCTCGATCTGCTGTTCAGGTGTTTCAGTTGTCTCTGCCTGTTGTTGCTGTTGCGGGTCCTGTTTCTCACAGGAAAACAGGAACAGACAGCATAATAAAAGTAAAAATAATGGTGCGATAAAGACCGTTCTTTTCATTTTTTACTCCTTTTTCAGAATGGATGAAATTTTCAGGATAATACGATAATTGATTGTTTGCCGTCAATAAGAATAGAATTATTGTATAAACAGGTAATCTTTGTTTGACACAAGTATTTAATATTTATATACTTTTGCAAAACATGAAATTTCTGGACAACACTAAGCTCAGGAGCTGAAGCGGTATGGAACAAACCAAGATTCTGATCGTTGATGACGAGCTGGTCATCAGGGAGTCCCTTGCAGGGTGGCTGGAAAGAGACGGATATCATGTGGGTAAAGTCGCCAGCGGAGAAGAAGCTGTTGAACTGTTAAAAGTTGAAAATTATCATGTTCTTCTTTTAGACATCCAGATGGACGGCATGAGCGGAATGGAAGTGCTTGCCCATGTGAAAGACCATTACCCGGATACGGATGTAATTATGATCACTGCTTTCGGCTCGATTCCTTCGGCGGTGAAAGCAATGAAATCCCATGCCTACGACTATCTGTTAAAGCCCTTTGACCCGGCCGAACTGGGAGTGTTGATCCAGAGAGTGGTGGACCACCAGGACCGTAAAAGGGAAAACCAGTTTTTACGGCAGCAGGTCGAAGAACGGTCGAGATTTGAAAGCATGATCGGCCAGTCACCGCCCATGCAGGAAATATTTAATCTGATCGAAGATATCAGCGATACAGATACTACGGTTTTGATTACAGGAGAAACCGGAACCGGAAAAGGCCTGGCAGCCAAGGCTATTCATTCCAACAGCCCTTTCAGGGACGGGCCTTTTGTCAGTGTGAACTGCGGTGCCATCCCCGGGCATTTAATGGAAAGCGAGCTTTTCGGGCACCAGAAAGGGGCATTTACCGATGCCAAGGAAACCCGCAAAGGCCGTCTTGAAATGGCCAACGGCGGCACCTTGTTCCTGGACGAAATCGGTGAGATCAGCATGCGCATGCAGATTGATCTTCTCCAGGTCCTGGAAGATAAAATTTTTTACAAGGTCGGCGGCACCCAGCCCATTTCAACCGATTTCAGGGTGATCGCAGCCACAAATGCCAATCTTGAACAGGCAATAAAAGAAAGAACATTCCGGGAAGACCTGTATTACCGGCTGAATATTATTTCTTTTGAAATGCCGCCGCTTAGGGAAAGAAAAGAGGATATCCCGCTGCTGGCCGAACATTTTCTGGCTAAATTTACTCAGGAGGTGAACAGAGGCGTTGAGCGAATCAATCGGGAAGCCATGGATGAACTCATGCTGCATGAGTGGCCGGGAAATATAAGAGAATTGTCCAATGCCATTGAGCGGGCCGTGGTCGTCTGCCGGACCCGGACGATTACACCGGATGACCTGCCCATTGCAAGTCCCCTGGAAGAAGAACTCAAACAAAAGTATTTTTCATTAAATGATGTGGAAAAACAGCATATTCAGGGGATCCTTGAACAGACAGACTGGAATATTTCAAAAAGTTCGGCCATCCTGGGGATTGACCGGTCCACACTGTATAACAAAATCAAGCGATATGAATTGAATAAGCCCGACGGCAATGAGGCTTAATCCATAAATAACTCAATGAAGCCATCTAACTCGATTGTCATTTCTCCCATTGGGGAGATTCCTGTGTGGATTAATGAAATCATCGCCAAAAAAATCAGCAGATATTTCGGGTTTAACACAGTGATCAAGCCGGTGCTGGATGATATAGAGTTTGCCTATAACCCTGACCGGAACCAGTACTACTCCACCCGGATTCTTGAAAAGCTGGAACAGAACGCACCGGAAGGTTGTGTCAAGATCCTGGCCATTACCAAAGAAGATCTGTTCATTCCCATTCTTACCCATGTATACGGAGAGGCCCAGCTGGACGGGCGGGCCTGTATTATCTCCATATCAAGGCTGGTGAAGGACATGGGGATTGACATCATAGAAAAGGGCAGTGAGCGCCTGGTCAAGGAAGCGGTCCATGAACTGGGCCATTGCTTTAACCTGCGCCACTGCAAGGATTCCATGTGCCTGATGCATTATTGCCGCAAAATTGATGATGTGGATCAGAAAACAGATCAGTTCTGCCGGTACTGCGACATTATCCTTACGGACAGCATCAGGGCGCTCGGTGTATGAACCGTTTCAGCAGGTCTTCCCAGGACAGATCCGGCATATTGCCGTAAAGATCAAATCCCAGGGCGCCGCCGTCTGCCGCCATGAGACCTGTTTCCTGTTCCAGAAATTCATACAGGTTTTCCACTTCTGCATTCATAAAGGCAGTGGCAGAATCCAAAAACAGGAGTTTTTTTAAGTCAGATCTCAGGTTTGAACAATAAATGTTGAGTATCCAGCCGTCAGTATAAGGCGCCTGGTTCAAGAGCCCGGGCTCTCGGGCCAGCTTTGGGTTGACCTGGGTGATCACACCGTTGACCGGTGATGGAAAAGAAGCCTTGTTGGTCTCCCGGTAAATGCTGAAAGCATTGTGACCCCGGACAACCTGCTTGCCCATTAAAAGCGTGTCAATCGCATCCGGTGTTCCCAGAAGCCTGGATGCAAAGTCATCCATGCCGATCCTGACATTGTTTTTATCTTCAACTTTCAGCCAGGTATGGCCCTTGTGCAGATAATATCCCACAGGCAGAGACACGCCACTGATGTCTTCAAACCCCACCGGCTGCATTACGGTGAATACTTTAAACTGGTCATGAAAATACTGGTCAAAATCGCAGTCAATGCAATGGTAGGATTTCGGACAGGTTTTAAAATCAATATTCCCTTTCATATAATGAATGCACGGACGTTTGGAAAGCGGCTGCTTCCTGAGTTTGTCCTTCCAGTACACAAGCTGTCCTTTTTTCCCCTGTACGGGTTTGCCCTGGTCTGCCTGATTTTTATTTTCCAGGCA